>NZ_JBSQBN010000028.1:0-41122 GCF_053850585.1 Shewanella sp. A22 | reverse complement strand
GTGATTCTATTTTGAAAGCATCTAACGAAGCATAAAGGACTTTGAAACCCGCCAGAATGGAGTCTCTCAGGTATTCCACTTCTGTGTTACATCGATTTAAAAGGCAACAACCATTTCTACATCAATGCTTGAATTGAAAAACCTGAGAGACTCTGAACTGACCAGATATTTAATGAGATTGGTATTAAATAAACGTTTTTAGTCATTTGTACGTTTATTGACAGTTTCTATGAAATTGGCAGCGTAACTTTAAGCCATAGCTTATCACCTTGGGATCTGTTTTCTGCCATCACTTCTTTTTGGTAACGAAATTCAACAGACATCCCTTCTCCGTCATATTTAACAGCTGGTCCTACAGCAAAAGTTTTTCCTTTGTTGCCATCGTTATAGGTTGAACCATTCATTTTATCATCGGTTATCTGTTGATAATAATAACCACTTAGACCAAGTGTATATCGATCTATGTGGTAACCCAGCGCGTAGTCAAAATGAAACTCCTGTCCAGACTTATAGCCTGTATCATTATTTTCAGTATTGAAGTCGTACATGAATTTACCTGACACTTCAAATCCATTGTCACTTAAATAAGTGGTGACGAATACAGGCGTAGTGACCCAGTAGTTACGACCAGGATTAACAAAACGAGTCTGATTATATTTCCCCGATGGCAGAGTAAACTCCAGAGCAGTGCCTAGATGCCACTGCTGAAAATGCCAACCCAACATAAAAGGAGATATTGATATATCACCTAAGCCACTCGTCGATGACGAAGTTGATGCCGGACCAGCATTAAGCTCACCACTGATATGAACTAAAGGAATTGTGCTATAAACACCATAATCCCCACCGAATAGCTTATGCCCTGTCATATATAAAAAGCGAGACACGTTTGCAGTAGCTTGCACCTTGATATCGGCACCAGTGTCATCGCCATGAGTGTTATTAAGCCGATCAACGGTGTAGTGATTGAGAAAGTTTTGGTAATAAAGCCCTGAAGGGGGTAAGGCCCCCGCCATATAACCTTCCGCACCGTTAGGATATACGCCGCCACCACCTTCCGTAGCATAGCTTTCATTACAAATTACACATGCTGATAATGAGGTAACAGCTACGATTAAAAATATCTTTTTCATGTTGTTATCCCTTTACATACCAGAATTAATATAATCAATAGCATTGAGTGCAGCTTTACGACCAGAGTAGGTGGCGAAACCAAATGCATGGCCAGATGCCCATAGGGTGTATGTATCAGAATACAAACCTGCAACATCATTACCGCCGGCATATAGACCCGCAATAGGGTTGTCATTCGTATTAACAACTTGCATTTTAGTATCAATACGTAAACCTCCAACTGATGTGAAGTGGTAGGGTAACAACTTCACTGCATACAAGTTGCCGTGGTTTAACGGATGCATCCACATGCGTTCTTTATTAAATGCATCGTCATAATGTACTTTTGCGGCATTGTTGTAGTCGTTGTAGGCTTTTTTCAAATTGCCAACTGGCACATTAATTTCTTTCGCTAGCTTTTCAATGCTATTGGCTTTTTTAAAGCTTTCACTATTCACGGCGAGTGCATTTTTTATTTCATTATCAATATTTTTTAGTTTTGTCATTACAGGAACCAAAACCCCCACACCGTTATCTACACCATCATTTTTAGCGTGATCCAACTCAGCATCATCAAATATAGCCCAAGCATAATGGTCTTTTTGACGTCCAATAGTGTTTCCGGCATGAGCAAAACTGAAGGCCACGGTTTCATCAATAAATCGATTACCATGAGCATTGATCCACATATTTGCAGGCTGCCAAGTCATAGTGTAAATATTGCCCAGTGGTACAATGCCTTTGCCTTCTGTTCCAGGATGAAGCATTAATGTTTCCCCTTCATGAGCAGCACCTATTTTTCTGCCCATTTCAATCCCATCACCCGTTTTATTAAGTGGCAACGTGGGTTTGAATGCTTTACCATCGAAGTTGGTCCACTTATTAATTTTCTCAGGGCTATTCCCAAAACCACCGGTACCGATAATAACGGCTTTAGCGTGGATAACGACATCATTTCCTTTATGATCTTTAGCTCGGACTCCTGTAACCTTTCCCTTTTCATAAATCAGCGTGGTCGCAGGTGTCCTCATTAGAAATTTCACACCAGCATTTTCTGCATGCTCTTGTAGGGCAGTGATCAATGCAGCTCCATGATGATGATGATCTCTGTCTTTGACCAAATGCCACGTTTCTGGTTCTTTTGGAGATATCTGAACAACATCAAAATCGACATCATGTTTATTTAGCCAGCGCAAGTTATCACCAGATTCGTTTATAAACTCACGCTCCAAGGTCGCATCATTCTTGAAATGGGAATACTCCATAATATGCTCAAATGCTTGATCTTTTGTTAACCCGTATGACTTACCTCGTTGATAATCACTTTCAACTGCAAATAAGCCCTCAGCAAAATTAGAGCTGCCACCTAAGTAAGGATTTTTTTCAAGAACAATAACTTTGGCGCCAGCCTCCCCCCCAGTTACAGCGGCTGCCATTCCAACTGAACCACCACCAACGATGGCAATATCAGTCTCATAAGTAAGCGTTTTGCCATATGCTGTTTGACACGCAAGAGCGAGAACACCAAGGGTAAATACTTTATTTAATATTGATTTCATCTTAATCACCCTATATAAATCGTTATTTGATTTTGCTAAATTTGGGGTCTCTGCTAATAGGGCCATGACAGTCTTGGCAGAATACGGTTAAATTGGTATGAGTTGAGTGGCAACTGGTACACTCGAGATTACTAAAGTGTGGACTAAAATGTGGATTAAGATGCATGTCTTTAGTTTGTTTAGCGAGTTCATCATACGAACCGTGGCAATGAGTACAAGTATCATTTTTTATTGCAGCGTTATTATCTTCTCCGTGGCAGTCACTACACTTAACACCTTTTTTAAGATGTTCAGCTTGCCATTTGAATTCTTGGGAATGGGACATGCCAATGCCACTAAAAAAAATCAATGACATTGATAATGCGAATGTTATAGGTTTCATCTTCTATTACCCTCTACTAAGTATTGCAAAATATTGATATTTATTTTTTACTTTGCGGAATAATATTAACCTTTCTATTTTTATAAAATACGGTTCAAACACCTAACAATATATAAGAAGTTTTACCTATACTTATGTCAATCAAATTAATTAATCAACAAATACAATATAATAAGAAACATTCAAATTAACATTTAAAAAAACACTTAAAAAACTAGGTAATGCTCCCTAGTTTTATTTAAGAAATATCAGTTAGTAAATTTAAAATTGTTTATATAAATTTAACTCATATGTGATACGAGTCTCAATTGATAATTATAAAAATCCCATCATTGAGGGGCAATGATACAATTTCGGCTAAATATTATTCTCGCTTTGTAAAGGTAAAAGCATGAGTAACGAACAATATCCATTTAAAAGTTATGGCCCGCAGCCTCAATATGATGCACTATTTGCATCTCATGAACGTTATCGAATGATGTTTGATAATATTCCTCTGGCGTATATGTCGATGAACGAGAATGCTGTAATAATAGATTTTAATCATTCATTTTCAAATCTAATTGGCTATGATTATGATGAAATTCACGGTAAAACATTCGCATCATTACTATATAATAATGAAGACATTTCTTATCACATCAATGTGACATTCCCCAATTTTAAACGTTACGGAATTTGTCGAGATCATCCGTGGAAATTGCGACATAAATTAGGTCAAGAAATGTATGTGATTGTTCATGGCAACGTCCGCTACGATAATGAAGGTAACTTTATTCAGACTCATTGCCTGATTGTCGACGTAACGGAGCAACATCTCGCTAAAAAAGAGTGCGAAAAAGCAGAGTCAAAGGCTCAACTCATCCTTGATGTTATTTCTGAGCAAGTCACTTTTCACGATAAAGAACACCATATATTGTGGGCCAATAAAATGGCTCGTATCAATCAAGATGAAGATGTGACAAATAATACACTAGGCCATGAAAGTCAGCCTAGTTTTAATAGCCCAGTAATGAGAGCATTTAATAACAAACAGCCTGCTTATGGAGAAAAAAATAGCCAAGGAAGAACATTAACTATTTCAGCTTATCCTGTTTTAGAAAATAATGGGGAATTAAGTGGTGTAGTGCAAGTGTCTAGGGATATAACTGAACGACGCAACCTTGAAAAGGAACTCTTAAAACTTAGCACAAGAGAGCGTCAACGTATTGGGCAAGATTTACATGACGGATTAGGGCAAGAACTAACTGGATTATCATTTTTAGCAACAGCTTTGGCGAATCAACTTGTCAATGAACATGAACCATTACGAGAATTATCAGAAAAAATAGTCGACAGTATTGGTAGAGCTAAAAAACGAATGCACAATGTTTTACAGGGTTTATGCCATATGCCTAACGGTCCAGATGGATTATCTCGTGGATTAGTCAATCTACAGCAATCAATCCAAGAGGTGTTTGGCATAAAATGTATTTATAACGAGCTTGGATCGGTCATGATCGATGATGCAATGCTTGCCTCGCACCTATATAACATTGGTAATGAATCAGTGAATAATGCGGTAAAATATAGCCATTGCAGTAAAATTGAAATTACCCTTAGCCAAAAGCATAACTTAATCATATTGCAAATACATGATGATGGATGTGGCTTCAATAACGCCCCAAAACGAAATGGCGCTATGGGGTTGAAAATAATGCAATATCGCGCATCTATGATTGGAGGATTACTGCAAGTCGAATCGGATGAAGAAGGTAGCCGTATAACATGCCAAGTTCCGCTATAACCTGAATAAACATAAGTGATTAACAATGAATATAATCAATATATTACTGGTTGACGACCATGCGGTTGTACGTGAAGGATTATCTCATCTCATTGAACAAAATGATAATTTTCGGGTTTGTGCTCAGGCACAAAATCAAAGTTCTGCATTACAAGCTTTAAAACAACATCAAATTGACTTAGCAATTGTTGACCTTTCACTTGATGACACCAATGGTCTGGATTTGGTGAAAGAAATATTAATTTTTAATTCCAACATTAAAGTCCTTGTATTCTCAATGCATCAAGAAGAGATCTATGCGGAACGGGCCTTGAGAGCTGGTGCTAAAGGTTATTTAATGAAGAGTGAATCGCCAGAAACACTTATTGTGGCGATTCGTAAGTTACAGCAAGGTATGATTTATCTTAGCGATCGTATGATGAAATGCTTATTAGGAGATGCAATAGGGCGTTCTAAAACAACCACATCATTTGGTGTTCAGTCATTGAGTAATCGTGAACTAGAGATATTCACTCTAATTGGTAAAGGTTATCCGAGCAAGGAAATCGCAGTAGTTCTAGGTTTAAGTGTAAAAACAGTCGATGCCGTTAGACAAAATATTAAGAACAAACTTGGCTTTCACAGTGCAAGCGAATTGGTTAAATTTGCAATTGAACACTCTTATTCAATTTAAATTAAGCCATTTTTAAAGTTGCTCATACAAATATACACTAATAAAATGTCAACGAATTCAATTTCGCTTTAGAATAGAGTTACAATAGAGCTATATTTCTCTATGGCAATAATACTGCATCAATATTCTATAAATACAACTATACGGGTTAAACTACACCGTTGTTTTATGTGTATGAAAGTGCTTCATTATTTTGTGTTTTAGGCTTAAAAGTAGCCAGTGCCGCACTTTACACGTTGGTAAAAAACACTCATTCAGAAATAAATCAGTATAAACGGCCCACTAAAGCCTTCAAATAAAAGCCTTCAAGCCGATATAACATTGTTACTGTCCAATCAAACACAGAGAAACTTATGGATATTTCAAGTACCAGAATAGCAGTACAAAGTCCGAATTCATCTAACGTTAAAATGCGATCTCAAGACCCTCAAACCGTTCCTAGCCCAGCGGTAAACTCAGCAGATATAACTGACACAGTATCTATCTCTTCTGAAGGCAATAAAGCTCTTGCGGCATCTAATGGTGCTGCGCTACGTAAAGCTACGCACCAAACATCTGCAGAAAAAACAGCGAACAGTGATGAAGAGCTAACACCATTAGAGAAACAAATAAAAAATATAGAAGAACAAATCGAAGAACTCAAAGAGCAACTTAATGAGCTAAAGGGAGATAATTCAGATGAAGCCATTGAGAAAAGACAACAAATTCAGCAGCAAATAGTCATACTAGATGGAATGGTTGCCACATTAAGTAAAAATCTCAGTGAGCAAACAGCCACAGCTCCCCAAGGCTAAAGTGAAACGTTCCAAAGCCTATTGAGATATGTTACAAATTGATGCGCTCCAATCATATTGCTCCCATTTTGACGAACGAGTGCTCGCTGCGCAACGTAAAAGCAAGTATGACGCTTTTTAAGTAACCCGCGCCATAAGGCTTGCGCGCGCTTTATCACGCTATAAATCCATCTCAACCCATGCCAAGTTAATAGGAGCAATATGTATAGCACTATGTATGTGTGCTAGATAACGTTAAATAGTTCAAAAAACAGTATAATCGTCGTTAATTTATAATGGCTGGAAAAATGACGTGCTAACAAAAATTCTCATCACAATACTCGTGATCCTTGGTGCTACCGTATATTTACGCAGTGGTAGAGGAAGAAAAGTAAGTAGCAATGCAGCTATAACGACTGCCGAAAAAGCCCCCTTTTTTAGTCGGATGATTATTTACACCATGATTGCAGTATCAATGCTAGCTTCAGCAGGCTATTGGGGATGGGGTTGGTATGACGATAATACGGTAGTTGAAGTAACAATTACATCACCAATAGAAGCAATGACAACCAGTTATAAAGTTCGCAAAAAAGATATTGAAGCGCAGCGAATTACCACAATTGATGGAATTCAAATCCGTTTATCTAATCAAGAGCGATTAACCGTAAAAGCCATAGAGCAACAGTAGTTAATTTTATATGATGTAATCAGATCACGCTGAGCGCACTCTCATTATGTCGACACTTAAAGCGAATACTTTAAAAAAACAATAACCTTAGAGATGTATCACTAAGGTTATGTGATTAATGATGATGTCTTTTCTCGCCACTTATTCACGGCTGTTTTGTTATGTAAAATGAACCTTAGCCAATTTTGACTTGATTTCTACCAGATGATTTAGCCAAATAAAGCGCCTGATCTGCACGTTTAAACATCGATTCTTCATTATCTGCTTCACAAAACTCTGTAACGCCAAAACTGATAGTATAAGGAGGTAAATCTACCTGCGAAAACAACTCGACTAGGCTTCGTAACTGCTCCGCAAGTTGACTTGCCGCCTCCACGTTTTGCATAGGCAATAAAATAGCAAACTCTTCTCCACCGACACGAAAAAGTAAATCGACACTTCTTAATCTTTTCTTAAAATTAGCCGCTAAATGTTTAAGGATCTGATCGCCAACTTGGTGACCGTATTGATCATTAATCTGCTTAAAATGATCAACGTCGAGTAAAATCAAACTGAATACACTCCCCCTGCGAGCTAAATTGATTTCAATATGGAACTGCTCATCCCATTTATGTCGATTATATGCTCCCGTGAGTTTATCTACAGTCGCCAGTAACAACAATTCGGTCTCAATCTGCTTTCTATCGGTAATTTCCTTACTAAGGCGTTGCATCAATAATTTTAAATCCAGCTCTAATTCTGCTAGCTCATCCTTCGTTCTGCTCTTAGTGATGGTGCTGACCAATGCCGAGTCTTCAGCTAATAAAGTATCGTCCAGTACTTGTAATTCATTTTTTATTCGATTAATTCGATGTCGGATAATTCGGGTTATAGAAATGGTCAATAGTAAGCCTAATATCAATGCACTAAAACCAAGGGCAATATTAACGGCTCTAAACTCTTGCTCATGCTTTTCAGTGTAACGACTCGCAGCGAGGGTAACTTGACTGAGTTGTCGCAAGATAGAATCAACATAGGCTTCAAGATCTGTAGCCATAAGCTCCAACTTTGCTTTTTGTGTATCATCGGTTTGTTGCACAGACAACAATGCCATTAATGCTTCTTCAAATAAATTACTCTGCTGATGGTAGTCTTCTATTTCGGATAACAAACGTTGATGTTCAGTTAAATCAAACCTAATGTTATGTTTGCTTAAATTAGCAGTAATCACGTTAACCGCATTGTCGAGAAGTCGTTTCAGCTGCTGTTTTTGATAAACAAACTGTTGATAAACAGGTCTTTTTTTATCGTTTTTCTGTTGTTTAAGTTTGAACTGCTCCAGCAGAATATGTTGCTCTAATTGTAGTATTTCTATCTCACTCATTATTTGACTTAGAGGAACATCAACATAAGCCACCTCTTTCATTTCGCTGTCAATCCGGTCTAGCTTATAAATTGAGTAAACGATAACCACCAGTAAAAAAGACAATAACAACATAAATATGCTGCTTATTTTACGGCTTATAGAAGTATTGATAAAATTGTATAACAACATAAATGACAAATATCCACGAAAGGGTGAAGCTCAATAATGGCTCAAAGACTAGGACATAATAACGGAAATAACAAAACTATGAGGATTGTAGTCAATTATTCATCTACAAAGCATAAAATTTAGACAAATATCAATGCAAAACGAGTCAGTACGTTAATGCGTATCGATTAACGCTACAGGTAATCACATATTACTAAGTAAATGACTCAACTACTATAAACAGCGAGTTTTATGATTGAGTGCCCCATCTATTAACCCAACTTGAGATAACCCCAACTTGAGTTAACTCACTTGAGTTAACTGTTGTGCTAATGCCGTTGCATTTCGAGCCACTATGCCATAAATAGTTAATTGCGGGTTAGCACCTAAACTGGTCGGAAATACTGAACCATCCATTACCGATAAATTTTCAAGATAATGTGAATTACCAAAGCCATCGACCATTGAAAGGGCCTTATCTTCGCCCATCGCACAACCGCCCATAACATGAGCTGATGCAACGATGGTTTTTAATAACCCTAAATCAATATTATTAATAGCTTGCTTAGCTTCACTCCACGAGTTAAGAAATGGCAAGCCATCGTGCATCGGCAACACTTTTTTGGCTCCTGCGGCAAACTGTAATTCGGCCATAGACAAAAATGCTCGACGAGCACCTTCCCAAAATGCGTTACTTAGAGGGTAGTCTAAAGCAAAGCTGTTATCGGTTAGCCTTATCTGTCCTCCAGGACATTGTTGATTAAAACCATCCCGAATGAGCGCTATAGTGACCTGCATTTGATTAAAATTAGCCATCAATTGTGCATGGCTAACACCATAGCCAATGGTTTTAGATGCGATCAAAACGGGATGTACAGGAGCCACTTCAAGTTTATAACCTAAATCACCGTTAGCACCATCACGCCATACAAATTCATCTGAGTATATGGACTGAGGCGCACCACTATGACCGTTAATTTGTTCCGCAAAAATACCGCCCGATAGTAATGATGGATGCAAAAACGTTTTGCCTAATTGTTTATGGGGATCAGGAGTATTAGATCGCATCAATATACTCGGAGTATGCACGGCTCCTGCGCTTAAAATATAATGCTTTGCGCTAAAGGTTATACTAACTGATGTCGGCGTTAAACCTTCCGTTAATGCTTGTGCGGTTAATCCAACGACTCGATCGTCTTTATGATCAAGTTTAATCACCTTGGCCCGAGAGATCAGTGTTGCTCCTTTATCTAAAGCCGCTGGAATAGTCGTCACTAACATTGATTGTTTAGCGTTTACGGGGCAACCCATGCCACAATAACCCGTATTCCAGCAACCTTTAACATTACGTTTAATAACGGTGTAATCCCACCCTAGTTTTTCACAACCTTCACGTAATGCACCATTATTACGATTCGGGTCAAACTGCCATTGCTCAATATTAAGTCGTTTTTCCATCAATTCAAACCATGGCAATAACGCCTGTGAAGATAAACCCTTTACTGATTTTTCTTGCTCCCAAAAAGCCAATGTTTGTTCGGGTGTCCTAATGGATGTGGTCCAATTCACGGTAGTGGAGCCACCCACTGTACGACCTTGAAATATGCTAATGCCTTTGTCTGCGGTTTTCATTGCAGCCGCTTGTTGATACAGATTTGGATAAGCATGGCGCTCTTCCATATCAAAGTGAGTGGATGACTTTAGTGATCCACCTTCTATCATTATCACTTTCAACCCAGCTTCTGTTAATATTTCAGCTGCGGTACCGCCACCGGCTCCTGTGCCTACGATAACAACATCGGCTTCAAAGTGACGATCAATCTCTAAGGTACTGGCATCAATATGATGCCAGCCTGCGCTTAATCCAGTAATAATGGGATCAATAATGGCCAAGGGAGAACTCCTTACATGGGGAAATTAATACGCGTTATGCACCAAGAAAGTGGGTTTTACATAGCGTAAATTACCCCAATGCTCTGGGCAGGCGTAATAGCTTGCCATAATCAATTCACGTAATCCGTTATAGGCGGTGATTAGCATATCTAAATAATGATGGCGCCAACTCTCTAACATGGCAATCAACTGCTGTGGGTCACGCATTAACAATGGTGTCATACTGCCACTGAGCAATAACAATCCGAAACGCCCTTCAAGCAACTCCAATAACTCCATCAACTCTTGCTGTTGTTCAGCAGGCAAATGAATAATGGATTGGGAGATTGCATCCAAAGTACGATTAATCGCTATTTCTCTATGGCTAGGAACCTCAGGTAATGCGCCATCTAAGAAAACCGGGATCAGCACACCGAATAACACACGATGATGAACGTCATCAGCAGAAGTCGTCATCGTTGGCGTATATAAATTAACGCCCAATGCTAACGCAGCCGTTCCAGCAAAAGCACTGGTGAGAAAGGTACGTCGCTTCATTTACTTCCCCTTTGAGTTATTGTTGTCGGTTATTTTTATATGCTAAAGTGGCGCCATTAACATTTAAACATACGTTTAAATTTTCACAAACTATTGCAGATAAATTCCCTTTATGAAAAAGTTGTTTTCTCCGCCATGGTGGGCCACAAGTCCGCATGTACAAACGATTTTACCGTTTATTGTTAAAGTGGCCAAACCAGCAACCTTCAGGCAAAGACAAGAATTACCTGATGGCGATTTTATTGACTTAGATTGGTTAGGCCAAGCTCAAAATGGTGAGCCAATTTTAGTTATTATTCATGGTCTTGAAGGCAATACCGAATCTCATTATGCACGCAGAATGCTTGTTGAAGCAAAAAAAGCCAAACTGTCTGCGGTTGTTCACCACCATCGCGGTTGTTCAGGTGAACCTAACCGCTTAGCTCGTAGTTATCATAGCGGCGATGTTAACGACTTAGCCTATACTCTTGCACAATTAAAACATTATTACCCAGATTCACCATTGTATGCTGTTGGCTACAGTTTAGGCGGTAATGTATTAGCTAAGTACCAAGGTATCACACAACAACAAAGTTTACTGGAACGTGCCGTCGTCGTCTCTGCGCCACTGACATTAAGCGCATGCGCCAAGCGCCTAGAAAGTGGTTTTTCAATGATCTATCAGCGCTTTTTAATTAAACGCTTACAAGATAAAATGCGCGAAAAAATCAACACCACAGAGTTAACATCGCAAATGCCGGTCACTAAAAAACAACTCAAAATGTTGAATACGTTTTATCTGTTTGACGATAAAGTCACTGCCCCCTTGCACGGTTTTATTGACGTTAATGATTACTACCAACAATCTAGCGGGCTTGCTTATTTACAGCATATTACCAAGCCCACACTCATTATCCATGCTAAGGATGATCCCTTTATGACTGATGACGTGATCCCAAATCAAAATCAATTATCACCTATGGTCGAATACGAATTACATGAACGTGGAGGTCATGTAGGTTTTGTTGAAGGCGGATGGCCTTGGAAACCCCATTTTTATCTCGAACATCGGATTCTCGAGTTTATTCATACTATAGGTGATACAGTAACCGAGCACGACGCCTCTTCTTCTCTCAGCCTTTAATAGGGATATACTATGCTTGTGCCGTATGACGCTTTACTTTCATTACCTCAAGAAACGGTTCAGCGTATGATGAAAGAATATCTGTTATCACAACTTGAAGATGGTAGTTTTAGTGATACTAATGAACAACAATTAATCAGCGCAATGGATCAATGCAAACTCGCGCTTAAAAGAGGTGAATTAGTCGTCGAATATAGTGAAGAAGACGAATCAATCGCCATCAGACAACGTGAACATATATCTCAGCCAACTTCCGACTATTAACGAAATAAAAACGACAATATTGCGACTAAATGATCACATTGTTACCTGTGAATAATTGACCCAAAGGTAATGATTACCGTATAACTATGGCCTATTTATCTTTCAAGGTGAATTTTTCAGCCATTTGTGGCAATTTATACAAGATGGAGTTTATGACATGTCGTTATTTTACATGAGTAAACCATAACGAAGTAAAGTGACGCCAAAAAGAATGCTCAAAGGGTTCGGTTAAACGATCTTTTATTTTTTGCGAGTAAATGTGTTGCAAGTGAGTTAGCGTAGAATCGCTAGACGTCACCCCTGACACCATATTTCTGAATAAAAATAAAACTGTTTATTTCGAACAAATTTTAACCACGAAGATAAACTAATCCTAGCGACTCGATTGTCTCGCGTCCACAACATTAACGTAGGCAAATAGCATGTCAGCAAAACACCCTATTATTGCTGTAACCGGTTCATCCGGTGCTGGCACAACCACTACCACAACTGCATTTATTCACATCTTTAGACAGTTAGGTATTAACGCCGCATTTGTTGAAGGTGACAGTTTTCACAACTTCACCCGCGCTGAAATGGAAGTATTAATACGCAAATCACAGGCTGAGAATCATAACCTAAGCTATTTTGGTCCCGAAGCGAATAATTTCAAAAAGCTTGAAGAATGCTTTACGAGTTACGGCGATACCGGTAACGGGCAAACGCGCAGTTACTTACACACATTTGACGAAGCCGTTCCCTTTAACCAAATGCCAGGTACATTCACCCAGTGGCGTGATTTACCAGAACATACCGATATGCTGTATTACGAAGGACTTCACGGTGGTGTCGTCACTGAGGATGCTGACGTTGCTAAACATGTGGACCTTTTGATAGGTATGGTGCCGATTGTCAATTTAGAATGGATCCAGAAAATCATTCGCGATACGAATGACAGGGGCCATAGTCGTGAAAAAGTGATGGGGTCGATAGTCCGAAGTATGGATGACTATATCAAACACATGACACCACAATTTTCACGAACACATATTAATTTTCAACGGGTGCCTACCGTAGATACCTCTAACCCATTTAGCGCAAAAGATATTCCTAGCCTCGATGAAAGCTTTGTCGTGATCCGTTTTCGCGGTATTAACAATGTTGATTTCCCTTATTATCTCAACATGATCCAAGGCTCATTTATGTCACGTATGAACACCCTGGTTGTTCCCGGGGGCAAAATGTCATTAGCAATGGAACTTATTTTGACGCCATTAATTAAAGATTTAATGGATAAGCGCATAACATTGCAAAACCTTAATGATATCAAGCCCGATTAAGCTTGATTTAAGTCAGAACAATTAGAATAGTCATATCGTAATTTCAAGCGAAATCGCGGCAGTTGATGTGCTTGGGGTGCTAATTCCCCCTTCTCGATCTGTTAGTGCATTAAGTACATCAACGAAACCAAACAAAATCCATATTCATACAGTAGCAACAAATGTTACTCATCAAAATCAATTAGTAACGCAACGGATTGATCTCACAATAAACTACATCAGAGGGATAATTTCTCGGTAGGCTTGATTATTCTGATACTGCTTTAAACGTAAAATAAACTCATCACTGCGGGCAATTTCTGGATTATTTTTCAACGCATCAATCGCTTTTTTCTGGGTATCAATTGCCGCAGTAAAATCACCTATTTCCGCATAGGCTGCCGCAAGGTTATCCAATACTGTTGGATCATTTTGATTCTGCTTAAGCAACGTAAGCGACAACGACACGGCTCGCGAACCATCGCGATATTCAGCTTCTGGGCATGTGGCAAGTATCCAAGCAATATTCCCCATTGATACTGCATCACCAGCAGCAGTAAACTGCTCCATTGCTTTACCACAATTTCGCACCACACCATCGCCACCAGCAGAATAAATAAACCCTAACCGAAAGTGAGCCCATTTATCTCCTTGGGCAACCATTTGTAGATACCATTTCTCTGCCAGCGCTAGATCGCGCGGAAATAATGTGCCTTCAAACGCTAAATCCGCTAATGTTTGTTGCGCTTTAAGATGGTGCTGTTTCGCTGCAAGATTAACCCAACTCATTCCTTGCTTAGTATCTTGATTAACAAATCGCCCTGAAAGATGCATTAAGCCCAACAAAAATTGCGCATCGGCATCTCCCTGTTTAGCTTTTAACTGTATATGAACCAGCTTAGTCGCTGATTGAGATTCAATAGAGGGCGGAATAACAAATGCTTTTACAGGCAAACTAAGTCCACTTAATAAAGTAATATAGATAACAATCCCGATTTGACTCAGTTTTTTCACGCATACCTCGACAACGATTTATAATGCTGATTTAATAACATTAGCTAACTCATCTATCCAATACAATAGACAAATATTATTAGCTATAATTCAATCTCAGTATAGATTAGGATAAATATACAAAAAAAGTCGACCACCATCACAAACAAAAAAAAATTAATCTAAAATTTAACAAGTTAATATACACTACGCACACTTATAAACACGATCTCTATCAAAGTTTTCACCGTTTCAATAGCGTAGAATGCTTAATTAGACATTACTTACTTTCATTTTTTAATCAATCGAGGAATATCATATGGCTCTGATTGGTAAGCCAAAACCTGACCCAACATTAGAATGGTTTCTTTCACATTGTCACATCCATAAGTACCCTGCAAAGAGTACTTTGATTCACGCAGGTGAAGATTCTGACACTTTATATTACATCGTTAAAGGTTCGGTCGCTGTATTGATCAAAGATGAAGAAGGTAAAGAAATGATCCTGTCTTATCTTAATCAGGGTGACTTTATCGGTGAGCTTGGATTGTTTGAAGAACAATCTGAACGTACAGCTTGGGTTCGTGCTAAACAAGCATGTGAAATTGCAGAAATTTCTTATAAGAAGTTTAAGCAACTTATTCAGGTTAACCCTGAGATCCTAATGAAACTTTCGGCGCAAATGGCCTATCGTTTACAAAGCACTAGCCAAAAAGTAGGTGACTTGGCGTTCCTCGACGTTGCAGGTCGCATTGCGCAAACGTTATTACACCTTGCAAAACAACCTGATGCGATGACACATCCTGACGGAATGCAAATTAAGATAACTCGCCAAGAAATTGGCCAAATTGTCGGTTGTTCACGTGAAACAGTAGGCCGTATTTTAAAAATGCTTGAAGAACAAAACTTGATCCAAGCACACGGTAAAACGATCGTAGTTTACGGTACACGCTAAACAACTAAGACTTAATGTGGTTAAGGCAAATGTTTATGCCTTAATCATGTAAGGTTCAGCTTGATTTAAGCCAAGATACTTAAAGTGGTGTTCATACTCTGAACGCCACTTTTTTATTTTGGAGCGACCATGAATAGCTTGTTCTTAACAGCGATAAGCAGCTTAATGGCCATCACCATTAACTCACAAGATATTCCAGCAAAAGAACACCCGTTAGATCATGACAATGTCCAAAAATTAGTGTCTTCTGGTACTATACGATCATTAGATGATTACTTAACTTGGGTGTCACAATATTGTGACGGTCATTTAATTGATGCACAGCTTTATCAGCACCAAGATACATGGCGCTATAATCTGCAATTTAAGCTTAAACAAGGGCATGTTGTTAATCTGCAATTGGACGCAGCCAATGGCATGCAAGATTCATTAACTCACTTACCGAGCGAATGTACTAAACATGAAACTGTTACTCGTTGAAGATAACCCATTACTCGTAGCCGAGCTTGAAAAACAACTTAAGCAGGCCGGCTATATTACGGATATCACCGACAAAGCTGTTGAAGCCGATTATTTAATGAAAGAAACCGACTATGACTGTGTCATTTTAGATATAGGGTTGCCTGATGGAAATGGTCTATCACTTGTTACTCAGTGGCGTAAACGTGGTATCAATACGCCCATTATCATGTTGACGGCCCGAAGTCAGTGGCACGAGAAGGTAGAAGGTTTTAATGCTGGAGCGGATGATTACCTAGGTAAACCCTTTCACACACAAGAGCTACTCGCACGTATTCAAGCTTTAATTCACCGAGCTCATGGACGTACTAATTCTGCTTCTAAGCAGTTATGCTATGGCGGTGTAAACTTAGATGAAAATGAGCAAAAGGTCACCGTGGGCGAACAAGAATACGAACTGACGTCAATGGAGTTCAGGTTGTTAAAAATTTTTTTAATGTCGCCAAAAAAGTTGCTCTCTAAATCTCAACTAACCGACAAGCTATATCAATTTGACGATGAAAAAGAAAGTAATGTCGTTGAAGTCTACGTTACGCACTTACGTAAAAAATTGGGTAAAACAGCCATTGAAACACGTCGAGGACAAGGTTACATTTTTCACGGTTTAGTGGAATGATGTCAATTCGTTTTAAACTCAGTCTTTGGCTCAGCGGTTTGATCATTATTGCCACCCTCATCGGTTTATTTTTGTTTGAGTCTATGCTCAGAGATGCCTTTCATGACTCGATTATTAACCGTTTAGAGGAAGATCTAGAGCACATTATTATTGCCACTCGCATAGATGAAGGCGAGCTAGTCATCGATGAAAGTCAATTATCCAGTTTCTACCGACCAGCCTATTCTGGACGTTATTTTCAATTAAATTTACCCGACAGGATCATCCGCTCACGTTCATTATGGGATGCGGAGTTACACATCGCTAACTTAGATGCTCAACAAAAGCGGGTCTGGCAAGCTAAAGGACCTAAAAACAACGATATGCAGTTGTTATCTATTGGTATTGGCGCACCTAACAGTCACAACACAGCGACACTCACAGTCGCCCAAGATTTAAGTATTGGCCGCAGCGTATTTAGCGAAGTATTTGGCACCAAACTCGCTATCAATATTGGTATGTTGTTGGCGATGATCGCTGGGATTTTTATTATTTTACGCCAATCTTTTAAGCCGATGAATCAAATTCAAGGTGCCCTTGCTAAATTACGCGAAGGGGAAATAGCTTCATTAGCCATTTCACAAATCCCCGCAGAGATCCGCCCGCTTGCTGAAACCTATAATGAACTCTTAGACTATACAGCCAAACAAATTGAACGTAGTCGCAATAATTTAGGTAATTTAAGTCATGGCTTAAAAACCCCATTGGCCGTGATGCAACAACAAGTCGAAACCCTTGGACTTAGCCATCCCGATGCTGCAACGGCTATGCAGCAACAATTAGATTTAATCCATAAAATGATTGAGCGTAAATTGGCCGCGGCGCGTATTACCGGCAATATGTTACCTGCGGCGCAATTGGCCGTACCAAAAGATTTCGACAGTTTAATTAACACTCTGCATAAGGTTCATCACCAACGTCGTATCAGCTGTACAGTTGTCAATTTGGATAATGTTAGTAGAGTCCCTATCCATCGAGAAGATGGCATGGAATTATTTGGTAACTTGCTCGACAATGCATTTAAGTGGGCTAACACACAAGTCAACGTCTGCATTCAGCCAATGCCTAATGGGTCTCTATTGGTGCAAATAGAGGACGATGGCTGCGGCGTAAAGCAAGATAAGATAGCGTTATTAACCACAAGAGGTACCCGATTAGACGAAGCCACCATGGGTCACGGATTAGGCTTATCTATTGTTAAAGAGATTTGTGAACAATATGGCTTTGTATTGCAGTTTAGCCGTAGTAAGACATTACAAGGGCTTAGTGTCAGTATTTTGATAACACCCTGACATGCTAATTGTGTTCCTCTTAGTCTATCTTGAATCACTTAGCTTATCTTGAATCACTTAGCCATTACGGTTTTTATTGCGCTCAATAAAAAAGACCTAGTTGAGGATTCAATTAGGTCTTTTTTTGTCCAAACAAAAACAACTACATCATTGCATTGGTACTTTCAAAAATTTTGTCGGCTGAGGCGGCAACAAAACCGGTATACAAATTGCCATTATTCATTGGATAACGACGGGCGAATTCGTAGAAACAACTCGGAATTTCAGCATCACCATCACTAAAGTTAACCACCACTTTATCAGCCATAGTTGACGATTGCTCTAATAACACGTCTGGCGAGCCTTTAATTTCACCACCAGAAGCATTTAATACAAAACCAGCATCTTTCAAAGCTTGGTTAACATCTTCAATGCGTTCAAACTGAGGCAGATCATTTATAGAAACGGTAAAGTGATTAGCACGATACCCTAATGCAGCAACCCATGCAGCATATTCACTTTCTGCAAGTAAGGCTTGGTATGTTGCTTTATCTACATTCCAATGACGACCAGAATATATGAAATTATCTGCAGTGGTTGCCGCAACATCGACCTGATCGATTAAACCATGGATGCTCTTTTGCAACTCAGGGCTAAACTCTTCTACTAACAACTCAGAGATAAACACCTTAGGCTGTTTTGGATCAGGGTGCTCAAAATGTTTTGCTACCAGCTTTTTCTGTTCAAATTTGTAATCGCCGCTGTCAATATAGCCAATTGAAGTGAAATGTTTAGCTAATACACTTAAATTCACTCTAGCGATATTAAAAGTACGTAAAGCAATATGATCATTGATAATGGGTGCGCCATAACCTAATAACTGATGAATTTTCGCCGCTGAGGGCGTCATCTGAATGTAATCTTGCCATAAGGCAGCAAATAAAGCATTAACGTCAGTATGCATGGTTAAATCCTTCTAAATTTGGCTGGTGAACACCGTCACCAGCACGGATCATGCGGATGAATTTATCAGTTAAAGTGATAAACCAGGGCTTAAAGTAGCAGGTAAGCTTACTGAATCGGCTTCCATTGAAGCGACTGGATAAGCACAGTAATCGGCAGCATAAAATGCACTTGCACGATGGTTACCCGAAGCGCCAACACCACCAAATGGTGCTGCACCTGATGCGCCAGTAATCTGCTTATTCCAATTAACAATGCCAGCACGAATACGTGCTAAAAAGTAATCATAATCTTCACGGCTATCCGCCAATAAACCAGCAGACAAACCATAACGAGTCGCATTGGCTAAATGAATAGCTTGGTCAAAATTGCTGTAACGAACTAATTGCAATAATGGGCCAAAATATTCTTCATCTGGTAATTCAGCGACTTTAGTGACGTCAATTAAACCTGGAGTCACTAAACCGGTACCCATTTCTACTTGCGCTAATTCGACTAATGAAACGCCGCCCAATGACTGAAGTGTCGCTTGAGCCGCAACCATGCCACGCGCGGCAGTTTCAGAAATCATCGAGCCCATGAAAGGTTGTGGTTGTACATTCCAAGCACCTACTTTGATTTGCTTAACCGCACTCACTAATTCTGCAATTAATGCATCACCTTGAGCGCCTTCTTCAACATATAAACGACGAGCACAAGTACAACGCTGTCCAGACGAGATATATGCAGACTGAATAATGTCATGTACCGCAGCTTTAGTATCGGTAACGCCTTTAACGATAAGCGGATTATTGCCGCCCATTTCTAAGGCTAAAATTTTACCCGGATGCCCCGCATATTGTTGATGTAAAATATGCCCAGTACGCGAACTACCGGTAAAGAACAAGCCGTCAATTTGTGGGTGTGACGCTAACGCTTTACCCGTTTCAACTTCACCTTGCACCAAGTTAACCACACCTTGTGGTAAACCAGCTTTATCCCAACATTTCAGCATTAATTCTGCCACTTTAGGGGTTAATTCTGATGGTTTAAATACCACGGTGTTACCGGCAAGTAATGCTGGCACTATGTGACCGTTTGGTAAGTGTCCTGGGAAGTTATATGGGCCAAATACTGCAACAACACCATGAGGTTTGTGACGTAATACGGCACGCCCTGCTGGTAAATCGTTAGTTTCGGTACCGGTACGTTTATCGTGAGCTTTTGCTGACAATGCAATCTTACCAATCATTGCGCCAACTTCTGTAGCCGTTTCCCACTGTGGTTTACCCGTTTCTTGAGCGATAGTTTCGGCTATTTCGGCTTTATTTGCTTCTAGTTGTGCGCGATAAGCTTCCACAATGGTTAATCGGGCTTCATAGCCCAACATAAACCAATCAAACTGCGCCGCACGAGCGGCATCTACAGCTGCATTGACTTGAATAGCAGTAGCTGTGTTACCTTGCCAAATTACGTCACCATTGGCAGGGTTTTTTGAGTTAATTTCATGACCTTCGCCAGCTAACCACTGACCTTGAATATATTGTGTCATTTCTTGCTCCTACATTGCTAAAACACGAATTTGCTCGCCATCGCCAACCATAAGACCTGCTGCGATTTCAGGACTAATTACAACATTATCGTGTTCATCAGAGACCAACAATTTAGCAGCTGATGCACGATAATCAGCTAACGATGTGTTGGAAATAATAAAGTGGTGATCACCATGTGGCATTTTGCCAATTGATACCGTTAATAAGCGGCTTTTTTTCACAGAACGGATTTCTGTCAACGCACATTCAACTGTCGGGCCACCATCAAAAATATCAACATAATTACGAAACTTAAAACCTTCAGCTTGTAATAAACGCAAGGCAGGTTTAGTGTTTTTATGAACTTCGCCAATCACTTTTTGCGCTTTTCTAGGCAGCATGCACACGTACACAGGGTTACGAGGCATCATTTCGGCCATAAAGGCTTTTTTACCTAAGCCTGATAAGTAATCAGCTTCAACAAAATCAATCCCTAAAAAATTATGCTGTAGCCACTCATAAAATGGTGAAT
The DNA here is from genome assembly GCF_053850585.1 of Shewanella sp. A22. Lineage (NCBI taxonomy): Bacteria > Pseudomonadati > Pseudomonadota > Gammaproteobacteria > Alteromonadales > Shewanellaceae > Shewanella > Shewanella sp. A22. The sequence goes on along the minus strand of NZ_JBSQBN010000028.1, from coordinate 20,121 downwards.
CACCGTGTTCATCACTCACGCCACGCATCTCTGCTATCACCGTTTTACCAAAGCGTTCTGGATGTTGAGCTAACAATAGAAAACGTGAACGGGACAACATCCGACCATTATTACCTTTGCGATAACCGTCTTTTAAAAACAGAGTGCACACTTCTGCTGCACCGGTGTAGTCGTGGCATAATGTCAGGGTTTCAACTTCATTGCGGACAGAGATTTGTTGAGAATGATAGACCTCTGTCCCTAAACGGTAATGATAAAAGGCATCGTTCATACCCACTGCAGCTTCAATACCACAAGTGCCAACGACTTCATTCGTTTTCAAGTCTTCTAGCACCATTAAATAACCTTCGTCACAAGGTTTATCAACATGCTTAGCAAAAGATGCCTCTGCCCTAGCAATCTTTGAACGCAGTAACTCTTCGTTAACTGGTAAAGACGTAAAACCGTGGCCTGATTCAACTGCGATACTATAAAGTGCATCGTAATCACTTGCACGGATAGGACGTATGATTAACATCTTAATCTCCTCATTGCGCCACTAGCAAACCGCGCTGAAATATATTTCAGCGCTTATTTACTTTGTTTGCGTACCCAAACAAAAAAATGCAAGCTGGGCTTGCATTTTCTTTGTTAACTAACCTGCAACCACTTTTGCTACAGCACGTTCAAAACGCAATAAGCCTTCGGCGATATCAGCTTCTGGGATAACCAATGAAGGAGCAAAACGAACCACATTCGCACCAGCCATCAAACTCATAAGACCTTCAGCAATAGATGCAACTAAAAATTCTCGACTGCGGCCTTCATACTGTTCATTCAATACCGCACCAATTAACAAGCCTTTGCCACGAATTTCACTGAATACATGATATTTGTCATTGATTGCCGCTAAGCCATCACGAAATAACTGTTCACGATGCTTAACACCATCAAGCACTTCTTTAGTATTAACCACGTCCATGACCGCATTACCGATAGCGCAAGCCAGTGGGTTACCGCCATAAGTAGAACCATGAGTACCAATTTTAAGGTGGGCGGCAATTTTTGCAGTCGTTAGCATTGCTGCAATAGGGAAGCCACCACCTAACGCTTTAGCGCTAGTTAAAATATCTGGCACAATATCTGTACCCATGTAAGCAAATAACTCTCCAGTACGACCTACACCGGTTTGCACTTCATCAAAAATAACTAATGCATCATGCTTATCGGCTAAACGACGTACCGCTTTTAAAAATTCAGGATCACCATTAATAATCCCACCTTCACCTTGAAGAGGTTCAAGCATAATGGCGCAAGTTTTGTCAGAAATAACCGCTTCAAGCGCAGCAATATCATTAAAAGGCACATGAGTAATACTTTGAGGCTTAGGACCAAAACCATCTGAGTAGGCAGCTTGCCCCCCAACAGTAACAGTAAAAAATGTACGGCCGTGGAAAGCTTTATCAAATGCGATAATTTGATCTTTATCCACACCATGGTTATCGAGTGCATAACGACGAGCCAATTTAAGTGCAGCTTCGTTCGCTTCTGCACCAGAGTTAGCAAAATAAACGCGTTCGGCAAATGTCGCATTAACTAACTTAGTCGCCAAGGCTAATGCCGGTTCGTTAGTCATTACGTTTGATAAATGCCATAACTTTTCGCCCTGCTCTTTTAATGCAGACACTAAATCTGGGTGACAATGACCTAAACAATTGACTGCAATACCACCAGCGAAATCAATGAACTCTTTACCTTCTTGATCCCACACTCGACTACCCGCTCCGCGGACAGGAATAACTGCGGCAGGCGCATAATTAGGCACCATAACTTCATCAAATTGGGCACGGGTTAGATTCATTTCTACACTCATTGCTTTTTATCCTTCAGGTTATAAGTAGCTTGAAAGCCACTGTTTCCGCCATTTTCTTTATATTATTTAAGTGCATTAGCGGAAGTTTGTATTATTTATGCGACATTATTAGCGAAAATGTGATCAAAATACCAGTTCAGTACCATTAACTTCTGTTGAGCTAACTGACATTATGCATAAAGAGTTAAAAATATGACCAAACAAAGCGTTTATTACTGGGTTATAGAGCATAAATAGTCATAAAAAAAGTTATTCCACTTCATTTTGTGTAGCTATTCATCAAAAGTGAATAATTACACAGATTTAACATTTGCCGTGTTGAAAGTTTAAACCTGTTTAGAGTAAATCGAGCTTACGGAAATTTTTCCCTTTAAGCCTAATCAATTCTTGAGGTGAAAATTGATAATAATCGAACATTATTCGTTTCTCTTGTGGGTCGATTTTCTGCTGCTCTTCTAATAAAAATACCTTAGCATAGCAACTTGCTTTAGCCACAATGGCGGCATCGACAGATAACTCAGTGAAATGATAGTCGTGATCTAATTCTTTTAACACGTGCGTAATCGGTGAGTCTTCAAACTTAAGCAGTGTCAGTATCTGCCAATTTAAACGATGGCTATGTTGCATGACTTGTTCTAATACTGCTTCTGTAGGAAATTCTGTCGCCATAATAGCATCGTATACTTGCTTGTCTCGGCTATGACTGGCTTCTTCTAGCCAAGCGCCGCACGTTTTATCAAATATTCGACCACTCAAGCTGAGCATAATGGATGTTGAAAATTGATACATTAAGGCACAGCTAAATGACAAGTTCGACTCTTCATTATGTAACTCTGCTAGCGTTTGCGCGGCTATAGCACTAACAATGCTGTATCGCCAGAGTTTCCGAGTAATCCACAATAAATTAGTGTTGCCCGAAGGCAACCAGTTACGTAGACAAAAATAAGGGATCAGCAAACGTAAATTTTCAATACCAATGTAGTTCAGAGCCAACTTAATGTCGGTCACTTGCGTATCAGTATTTTTATGTCGTCGATGACTTGATGCAGGACTGTTAATTACATGAATTAAGTCACGCGATAGCCAATTAATGCTTTCAATAATTGGACGAAGTCGATTGATATTAAGGTCTGAGCGCAATAACAAATCAAGCAGTAAAATTTGGCTTTCACTAATGCCTGAAGCTTCTAATATCATTTGTGGAAAAATTAATTGATGTTCTAGCGCATTATTAACGGTATGAGTTAATTGCTCAGATACTTCAAGATACACATTTTTTTCGTTAGTTTGCTTTTCTAGACGGAGTTTTAATGCCTGACGCTCTATATCAAGTTTATTAGCACTGTCTTCTAACTCTACGCTCAATTCATCAACCATAACATTGGCTTTATGTTTGCCTACAATCAGCTGTGTATAGAGTCGGCGCTCGATTTCAATAACTTTTCCGGGCCGAACTCCTCCGGCGATAGATATAGCCACTCACATTGCCTTTTACTGTTTTAATCGATTATAAAATAAAAATTAAGGCTTCTCTAAGGAAGCCTTAACAATGATTTATTTATTTGAACGTAAACCATATTACTTAAGTTCTTGTTCAAATAACTTATAAATTCGGCGGTATTCGTCTAACCAACTTGATGGTTGCTTAAACCCATGCGGCTCAACTGGATAGATTGCCGTTTCAAACATTGGTTTCTCTAATTCAATCAAACGCTGCACCATACGAACACTATCCTGAAAGAACACATTATCATCTAATACACCACTCATAATAAGCAATGGTTTTTGTAATCCCTGAGCATGTTCTATCGGCGAGCTACGCTCATAAGCGATAGGATCAACGTCAGGCGTATTTAAAATATTAGAGGTATATGGCGCATTATAATGCGCCCAATCAGTAACAGGCCGTAATGCGGCTCCTGCTTGGAATAATTCAGGTTCATTAAACAATGCCATAAATGTCAGGAACCCGCCATACGAACCACCGTAAGTCCCTACGCGTTGTGTATCTACATTAGCATTTTTTGCCATCCATGCCACACCATCTTGTAAATCTTCAACTTCAGGATGCCCCATATTACGGTATATCGCAGTACGCCAATCACGGCCATACCCCTTTGAACCGCGATAATCCATATCCATTACCACATAACCTTGTTGAGTTAATAGGTTATTAAACATAAATTCACGGAAATAGCCCGAAAAGCCATAATGGGCATTTTGCAAATAACCCGCACCATGATTAAACATTACCGCGGGGTATTTTTCTGCTTGCGTAGCGTCATAGCCTTGTGGCAGGTAAACTCTCGCATAAATTTGTCCTGCACCATGGCTTGACGGTACCGTAACAACCTGCGGCACCTGCCAAGGATATTGTGTAAACGCTGTGCTGGCATAATGGGTTAATTGGCTAATTTCTCCGCCAATAGGTTGAATATATAACTCATCGGGGCGCACTGCAGAAGATGCCGTTAATAATAATGATTGTCCATCAGGGCTTAAACTATAATCCAATTTACCTAACCATTGCGTCAATTGCTCTGTCTTGCCACTAGCAATCTCTACTCGGTAGACATTGTAACTCCCAGGGTGGTCTTTATTAGCACGATAATACAAGTATTTAGCATCGGGAGATAACGTCACGCTATCAACAACAAATTGACCGTTGGTGAGTGCCGTGATGTTACCCGAAGCCGTTTTGATATATAACTGCGAAAAGCCAGATTCTTCAGATAAATAGTACATAGTGTCTGTACCCGGTATCCAGCCAAATTGATTAAAATTGTAGTTTACCCATGCATCGTCATGTAAGCGATGTTCCGTTGCTAATGTAGCTTTTTGAAGGTCCACACTTGCGAGCCAACGGTCTTTATTGTCAACAGCCTCAAGCATTACCAATAGCTTATCGTCCGTACGATTCCATTGAATAGCACTTTGATTCCACCCCCAATCTTGCATTAATTGTATCGCGCGCGGGTCTTTTTCACTTTTATAGAGCTTACCTTGCGCCTTAGCGTTTTCAGATTTAACGCTTGCAAGTACATCTTGGTCGAAACCCGTTAACCCTTCGATAGTAATGTCTTTTTTACTGTGTTCTACAAGGTCAAGTAACACCAAGCGTTGACCAGGAAACACATCTTCAGCAACCCGCGCACGAGCAGGGACTGAATCAACATAACCTTCTTGACCTAAGTAGTTTGGCATAATGTCGTGTTCTGCACGCCAATCATAATTTTTATCGGTTAATGCTAGTAACACGTAACGCCCATCTGGCGACAGACTCATTTCAGAAACAACCTCTGCATCTCCCAAATACCAAGGTTTAGCAGAAAACGTTGGATCAGCATTAGCCAATGAATCGCGGTACTGTTCGCGAGCAACACTATTGTCATGTTGCATTGCAACATATTGAATTAATCGATGCTGCTGTTTGGCAATGAAGCTACTCGGCTCTAGCGTGTCTTTAGGTTCATTTGCCATCTGGATTGCGGCAATTTGCTCTAATAGCCCACTAGATTGATGTAAACGAAAAATGTTATTACCTTGCCAAAATGCAAGATCGCCATTGGTTAAAAAACTAACACCAGCAATGGCATCGTTTTGGCGAGTGATTTGCTTAATCTCACCACTTGTTAAATCTTTTACAAAAACATTCCCTTGGTAGATATACGCTTTTTGAGTTTTAGCTTGGTTGATTACTCCATTACGTTGATCTGCAAGATGTAACTGGTTTAATTCAAGCTTATTGGCTTCAGATTGACCAAGAATATGCTGATAATAATCGCGCTGAGTAGCTTGATGAGCTTGGCGACTAAAATATACTGACTGACTGTCATCACTCCAATAAGCGCCTTGAGCAAGTATTCCCATCCAATCTGGATTGGCCATAACTTGATTTAGCGTTAAGGGCTGTTTGGCTTTTGGGGGTTGTGCTAATGGCACGGTCAATGTTGTAGTCGGCGTGTCGATAACCATTGTATCGTCATGTTTGGCAGTGGCTGCACAGCCACTGATTATTGCCAAAGAAAGTGCACTCACCGCAAAGTTTCGCATAAAGCTTGTCATGGTCATCCCTTTTATTTTTTAAGCGTTATTTATAGCACAAATAAACGCGAGAATTTAGCCAGGTTCATTGCAGAAGTTGTAACAGAATACGTGATAATAAACCTGTAGATATACCATTAATGGCACCTTATAAATGTAAAAAGTTATTAAGTAGTTCATGACCTTGTTGAGTCAAAATAGATTCTGGATGAAACTGAACACTGTAAATACGTAGCGCACCATGACTCATCGCCATAATTTCACGCCCATAGTTAGGATCATCAAACCACGCATCGAGCCGAAACCCACTTGGTACTTGATTAATTAATAATGAATGATAGCGAGTCACCCGTAAAGGCAAGGCTAGCTGAAAAAATAGCCCTTGTTGATTGTGTTCAATCAAACTAGTTTTACCGTGCATCACTCGCTTAGCGCGCACAACATCTTCGCCAAACACTTGTGCAATAGCTTGATGCCCTAGGCAAACGCCTAAAATAGGAATTTTCCCGGAAAAATGTTTAATAACAGCAAGTGAAATACCCGCTTCATTAGGTGTGCATGGCCCTGGAGAGATGATCAAATGAGTAGGGGCCAATGCTTCTATTTGCTCAATGGTGATCTCATCATTACGTTTAACTAGGATTTCTTGGCCCAATTCTTGGAAATATTGAACTAAATTAAACGTAAAAGAGTCATAATTATCAATCATCAACAACATTAAGGGATCCACTTCGCCTTGCGTAATCATCGCGCATCAATTTTTACTTAAAAAAAACCAGCCTTGCGACTGGTTTTAGGTAATGGCCAATAAACGTTATTTCACCACAGTTAGATGGTTTTTACGCTTAGCTTTATCATCAGGTTTTGTTGATTTAGACGATACTGATGCTGACGATGTATCATCAACTGATTTCATTGATGGAGGAACTGATGATAACTCATCATGTTCACCTTCAATCATATACGCATCTTCCATATCAAACACTGTGCCAGCACCGTTCTCACGTGCATAAATAGCCACAATAGATGCCATTGGTAAATACACGTTTTGTGGTACCCCGCCAAAACGCGCATTAAACTCAACAGCATCATTCGACATATGAAGATTAGCCACTGCACCAGTCGCAATATTCAACACAATTTGGCCATCTTTCACAAATTGCTGCGGAACCTGTGTACCATTAACAAATGCATCCACTACTACGTGTGGCGTCAAATGGTTATCCATCAACCACTCATAGTAAGCACGCAACAAATATGGACGATTAGCTGTTATTGGTTTCATTACATGCCCATGCGCATTTCGCGCTCAGCCTCAGTTAACGATGCTTTAAATGATTCGCGCTCGAAAATGCGGGTCATATAAGCACTGATATCTTTAGATGTACGAGGATCTAAGTGAATACCTAATACTGGTAGGCGCCATAATAATGGGCCTAAATAGCAATCAGACAAACCAAATTCTTCGCTCATAAAGTATGGCATTTCAGCAAATACCGGCGCTAAAGCGATTAAACTTTCTGTTAATTCTTTACGCGCTGCATCAGCTTTTTCACCTTTACGGATACGCTCAACAAGTGCATACCAATCGGTGTCGATTCTGTGCATCATTAAACGGCTTTGACCGCGAGAAACAGGGTATACAGGCATTAGTGGAGGATGCGGAAAACGCTCGTCCAAATATTCCATAATAATGCGTGATTCGTACAACACGAGTTCACGATCAACTAACGTCGGTACTGAATTGTAAGGATTTACTTCAAGTAAATCTTCAGGCATTTCACTAGGATCAACCTGTAAAACATCAACGGTAACCCCTTTTTCAGCCAATACGATACGTACTTGGTGACTATATAAATCATCGGCACCAGAAAAAAGTGTCATGATAGAGCGCTTGTTGGCAGCAACAGCCATTGATACCCTCCAGAATCTAAAAAAAACAAAACAAACGAGGGGCTAAGCCCCCCGTTTACAATATGCGGATAATGTATAATAACCGTTATTGATAGCTAGTGTACATCTTTCCAGTACTCTTTCTTCAACAAATACGCAATGATGAAGAAAATAAACAAGAATCCAAGTACCCACCACCCTAAAGCTTCACGCTCTAATTGAACTGGTTCAGCCGAATAAACTAAGAACCCCGTGATATCACGGATGGCTTGGTCATATTCTTCTGCATTCATTTTTCCACCAGTGGTGACATAAGTACCATCATCTTGTTTTACTGCAAGACCTTGTAAATCTTGTAAAACATGTGGCATACCCACTAATGGGAACACGGTATTATTGACACCAAATGGGCGAGTCTCATCTGCGTAGAAACCTTTTAGATAAGAAAATACCCAATCGGCACCACGTACACGAGCAACCAAAGTGAGATCTGGTGGCGCTGCACCAAACCATTTTGCCGCATCTGGGGTAGGAATAGCATTTTCCATTAAATCACCGATTTTGGCATCGGTGAACATGTACTTATTACGCATATCATCCAAGGATATGCCTAAATCAGTTGCAACGCGCTCATAACGTTGGTACTGCGTGCTATGACAACCAGAACAATAGTGTTGAAATAAATCAACACCACGCTCTAACGACGCTTTGTCATGCAAATCAACGTTAGCACTTTCTAAGTGAACATTATGTCCGCCTGCTGCCATTGCGAGAGATGGCAGCAATGTAACTAATGCAATTAATAACTTTTTCATTAGTGTGTCACCCTCGTTGGTACTTCTTTTGTTTTCTCATTTTTACTGTAAACCCATAAGGCTACAAAGAAAGCAAAGTAAGTAAAAGTACATATACGTGCCAAAATAGTCAGCTCAGGCGTTGCTGGAACGACACCTAAATAACCTAAAATAATGAATGACACAGTGAATTGTGCAATGTTGATTTTGTGGATCATGCTGCGGTAACGAACAGACTTTACTTTACAACGGTCAAGCCAAGGCAGGATAAATAACGCTGCAATCGACAGACCCATACCTATAACACCCACTAACTTATCAGGAATAGCACGTAAAATGGCATAAAATGGAGTGAAGTACCAAACTGGCGCAATGTGTTCAGGTGTTTTCATTGGATTAGCCGCTTCAAAGTTTGGCTTCTCTAAGAAGTACCCACCGCCTTCAGGCATGAAGAACAACACATAACAGAACACGATTAAGAAACCTGCTACACCCATAATGTCTTTAACAGTGTAATAAGGGTGGAATGGAATACCATCAATAGGCCATCCGTTCTCATCTTTGTTCTTTTTAATCTCAACGCCATCAGGGTTATTTGAACCCACTTCATGTAATGCAATAAGGTGCAAGAACACCAATACAACCAATACAAGCGGTAGTGCAATAACATGTAATGCGAAGAAACGGTTTAACGTTGCACCTGAAATAACGTAATCACCACGGATCCACAAGGTTAAGTCATCGCCAATAACAGGTATGGCACCAAATAAAGAGATAATTACCTGCGCCCCCCAGTAAGACATTTGTCCCCAAGGTAGTAAGTAACCCATAAATGCTTCAGCCATAAGCACAAGGAATATCAACATACCAAACAGCCATAATAGCTCTCTTGGTTTCTGATAAGAACCGTAAATTAAGCCACGGAACATATGCATATAGATAACAAAGAAAAACGCCGAGGCACCAGTAGAGTGCATATAGCGGAGTAACCAGCCGTACTCTACATCACGCATGATGTATTCAACAGAAGCAAACGCACCTTCTGCTGTAGGTACGTAATTCATGGTTAACCAAATACCTGTCAGTAACTGGTTAACTAATACTAGCAATGCTAATGAACCAAAAAAGTACCAAAAGTTAAAGTTTTTTGGTGTGGCATACTGACCAACATGTCGGTTATAAGTTGCCGTCATTGGGATGCGTGCATCAATCCAATCAATAATATTCTTAACCATTACGCCGCTCCTGTATCTACGCCAATGATAACGTTAGCATCATCGACATATTTGTGCGGTGGGATCACTAGATTTAATGGTGCTGGAACACCCTGGAATACACGACCAGCCATGTCAAATTTAGAACCATGACAAGGACAGAAGAAACCAGATGTCACACCTTCAACCTGCTCACCGAATGAATCAGGCAGATAAGTTGGTGAACAACCTAAGTGTGTACAGATGCCGACTGCAATAAAGAATTCAGGCTTAATAGAGCGTGCAGGGTTAGTTGCATACTCTGGTTGCTGCATTTCTTCTGAAGCAGGATCGCGTAATTGGCTGTCTAATGTTTTAAGATTATCTAGCACCGCTTCTGTACGACGGACTATCCAAACCGGTTTTCCGCGCCATTCAACACGAATTAACTGACCTGGTTCTACTTTACTAATATTTACTTCGACCGGCGCACCTGCAGCTTTCGCCTTGGCGCTCGGATTCCATGACTTGATGAAAGGAACCGCTACAGCGACGGCACCAGCACCACCTACTACGGCGGTTGCGGCTGTCAGGAATCTGCGACGTCCGGTATCGACTGGCGCATTGCTCATCCACTTATCTCCCAGAGGGTGTTGGAATTTTTATATTTCAATACTTTAGCGACCAAAAATGGTAAAACGCTAAAACCATAGTTTGAGGCGGTGCTCATTATAGCGAAAAATTAGAACCAGATCATAGTGAAAACACGCATCTATATTGAGGATATTAACATTTTTTTCAAAATTGCATATAAATCAGTCATATTTTAACAATTAGCTGCCGCTTAATTAGCAATAAAAATCGAGTTAAAGGTATTCAAAACAATTAATTATCGATCAAAAATAGCAAAATGGGGCTGAAAGATTCATTTTTGATAAATGTGACCTTTTTTAGAAAAACTGAATTCATACTGATCACATTGAGTAACAGACACAAAAAAGCCCGGTAAAAACCGAGCTTTTTAATCGCAACACTTCGTTGATATTATTTGCCGTCAGATGATTTCATATACTTGAAGAAATCACCTTCAGGTTCTAACACCATAATGTCATTTTTACCCGCAAAGCTTTCTTTGTATGCTTCGAGACTACGTAAAAAGCTATAAAACTCAGGATCTTTACTGTAAGTATCAGCATAAATCTTTGCCGCTAATGCATCACCTTCACCGCGAACAGTAAGGGCTTTACGCTCAGCTTCAGCAATTTTAACTGTAACGTTTGCATCAATCGTTGCACGAATAATTTCAGCTTGTTCTTTACCTTGCGCACGATGCTCCTTCGCCACAGCTTGACGTTCAGCACGCATACGTTGATAAATACTACTGCTTACGTTTGCAGGTAAATTAATTTGTTTTACCCGCACGTCAACAACTTCAATACCAAGATTCTCAGCACTTTCAGAAGCATTCTCTAATGCATCGGTTTGTAACTCATCACGTTTACCAGAAACAATTTCCTTGATAGTGCGACGACCAAATTCAGTACGTAAATCGTTGTTGATTTTGGCTTGTAATAAGCTTTCTGCGTTGGCTTTAATACCGCCGTTAGTAGAAAGATAATACTTTTCAAAATCGCGAATACGCCACTTAACGTACGAATCAACCATTAAGTCTTTCTTTTCAGAAGTCACAAAGCGATCCGCTGCACCGTCTAAGGTTTGAATACGTGCATCCAAATATCGCACTTTATCCACTACAGGTAATTTAAAGTGCAAACCAGGAGCAAATACTTTGGTTTCTTCACCAACTTTAAGGACTTTACCAAAGCGAGCTACAATTGCACGCTCACCCTCGTTGACTACCATCAAAGATGAAAAACCAACCCCTAAGATGACCACTAGAATGATCAGAGCAAATCTACCCATAATTAGTTCCTCCCTTGGCGAATACGTTCTTCGCGACTGAGACGACCATCAGACGGCATACTGGTAATCGGTGTGTTAACGCCATTACTTGATACAGAATTGATGTGACGCTCCACCTCAGGCTCTACTTGATTGCGTAGACTCTTTGAAGAATCCATCAACTTATCCAAAGGCAAGTACATGAGGTTACCGTTACTTTTAGAGTCAATAAGCACTTTGTTAGTATCAGTTAAGACAGATTGCATCGCATCGATATACAAACGATTACGCGTCACATTAGGAGCAGCTTTGTACTCAGGTAATAATTTCTCAAATCGAGCAATTTTACCTTTTGCTTCAAGCACCTCACGTTGTTTGTAAGCACTTGCTTGTTGTGCCATACGTTCAACTTGACCACGTGCTTTAGGTTCGATTTCGCGGGCATAGGCCTCAGCTTCACGAATAAAGCGTTGTTCATCTTCCTGAGCAGAAATCGCATCATCAAATGCATCTTTCACTTCTTCAGGTGGACGCGCAGGTAAAAAGTTAACGTCACGGATTTCTAAGCCTAACTTATATGGCTCAATAATACGTTCTAACTCTTTCCATGTATCACGACGAATGGCATCACGCCCTGTCGTTAAAATGTCATCCATACGATTGTGACCAATGACATAGCGCAACGCACTATCAGTCGCCTCACGTAAACTTGAATTGGCATCAACTGCACTAAACAAGTAAGAATACGCGTCTGCAACACTATATTGGACAACAAGTTCAACTTTCACGACGTTTTCGTCAGATGTTAGCATGCTGCCTGACGCAGGAACCGAACGAAATGTTTCCACATCAACAGTTGTAACTTCATCAATAAAAGTGGCTTTCCAATGTAAACCAGAACTCACTTCACCGATATGCTGACCAAAACGGAGTAACACACCACGCTCCGCTTCTTTGACAGTGTATAGACCAGATAATGCCCAAATAATGACAGCAATAACGGCTATTATAATCAATAAAGATGAATTAAATGGCTGACCTGAGGCGCTACTGCCCCCCTTGCCACCAAAACGTTTTGATAGGTTACGAAATACTTCGTCGAGATCTGGTGGCCCTTTATCGTTACCACCTTTATTTCCCCAAGGGTCTTTATTACCCTTGTTACCGGGCTCATTCCAAGCCATTTAGCACTCCATAATTGGATGAAATAAATGAGATTAACAAGTGACGTCTATTTCTGAAGGTTCAAAAACAAATGCCTCTAATTCCCCCTGACTCTGTTTAGCTAATCGACGCCAATTGGCGACCGATAAACGAACAGATAAAATACAGTTCCCCAGATCGTCAAACTCTTTCTGCTGTATTGCATCCAGTCGATAAAACTGGCCAAGATAATGTCCTGCTGATGCAGGTATTTTCAATGTAAGCTCACAGATTGCTTCACCGATTAATTCGGTTATCGCTTTCAGCAGCAAATCAAATCCAATGCGTTTTTGCGCAGAGACCCAAACCCTTTCAGGTTTACCATCTTCACCGTAATCAATACGGGGCGCGAAATCTTCAAGTAAATCAATCTTATTACACACAACCAATTGCGTAATTTCATCTGCATCAATTTCTTTCAGTACACTTTGTACTTGATCAAAATTTTCAGTCATATTGTCATCAGCACAATCAACGACATGTAAAAGTATTTCTGCTTGTCGAGTTTCTTGTAATGTGGCTTTAAATGCCGCGACTAAGTCATGAGGCAAATGACGAATAAACCCCACTGTATCGGCTAAAATCACCGCTCCATCTGGTAACGCTAATTTACGCAATGTCGGATCTAAAGTCGCAAATAATTGATCGGCGGCATACACGTCTGAAGAAGTGAGTGCATTAAACAATGTCGATTTACCCGCATTGGTATAACCCACAAGTGATACTGTAGCTAAATCACTGCGTTTACGAGCTCGGCGGCTTTGTTCGCGTTGCTTATCTACCTTGCTTAGTCGACGATTAATATTCTTAATTCGGCCTCGTAATAAACGTCGGTCTGTTTCGAGCTGAGTTTCACCCGGCCCTCGCATCCCGATACCACCTTTTTGGCGTTCTAAATGAGTCCAACCACGAATAAGGCGAGTCGACATGTGGCGCAATTGCGCTAGCTCCACTTGTAACTTACCTTCATGTGTTCTCGCTCGTTGAGCAAAAATATCAAGAATTAACGTCGTCCGATCTAATACACGACATTGACATACCACTTCAAGATTACGTTCTTGAGCAGGACTCAACGCATGATTAAAAATCACCACGTTTGCTTCAGTAGCGGCAACCATAGCAGCAAGCTCTTCTGCCTTGCCAGTACCGATAAAAAATTTACGATCCGGTGAGCGTCGACTGCCAGTTATCACCCCTACAGAGCGAGCGCCGGCAGATTCAACTAACAGCTGTAATTCAAGTAGATCTTCACGACGTTCTTCGTCAGAAAAATCGATATGAACCAATACTGCTGTTTCACCCGCTTCATAACGATCAAACAAAAAGTATATTCCTTTTCAATTATTCAGCATCGCTTTCTTCACCATGGGCTGCACCCTGGTGACTAGAAACGTTAAATGGGCGTGCTGGTACTACAGTAGAAATAGCGTGCTTGTAAACCATTTGGCTTACCGTATTTTTAAGCAAGATAACAAATTGATCGAACGACTCAACTTGGCCTTGTAGTTTAATACCATTCACTAAATAGATAGAGACTGGCACACGCTCTCGACGCAATGCGTTCAAAAATGGGTCTTGTAAAGATTGCCCCTTAGCCATTTCAATTTCCTTTTTTTATTTTAAAATATGTTGAATTAAGTTTTATTGTTTAGTTTTAGTATTATACAGCAACAGCTAATAAGCTAGCGGCTTTGTCGCATAAGCGTAACTAAATTCCCTTCTACACCACTTTCAAGCCACTGTAAATCAGGCCAACTCCTCAACCATGTTAATTGACGTTTGGCCAATTGCCTAGTGGCTGCGGTAGCTTTTTCGACCATAGTCGCATGATCAAACTCATTATTAAGATATTGCCAGCACTGCCTGTAACCTACACAACGCATTGATGGCATGTCTAAATGTAAGTCTCCACGCGCTTTCAAACGCGATACTTCTTCGATAAAACCTTGCTCTAACATGATATTAAAACGTTTAGCGATTAACTCATGTAGTACTTTTCGATCGTGTGGTGCAATAGCAAATTGCACCACATCATACGGCAAAGCGGCTGACTTAGTTTGTGTCAATTCAGTCATTGTCTTACCGCTGATCCGATAAACCTCTAATGCACGCGACAATCGTTGTGGATCGTTAGGATGAATTCGCTCTCCTGCAACAGGGTCGATATGACACAACTCTTGATGCAGCGCTTCCCAACCGTCAGCTTCCGATTGCGCTAATATTTGTTGTCTAATGCCTTCATCCGCACTTGGTAATGGTGATAGACCTTCTAACAATGCCTTAAAATACATCATGGTGCCACCCACCAATATGGGGGTTTTACCGCGAGCAATAATATCTTCTATAGCGGCAAGTGCATCACGACGAAACTCTGCAGCCGAATAACTCTCACTTGGGTCAAGAATATCAATCAATTTATGCGGCGCCATTTGCAGCTCTTGCGCACTGGGTTTTGCTGACCCGATGTCCATACCACGGTAGATCAAGGCCGAGTCTACCGAGATAATCTCACAATTATGCTGCATCGCCATTTCAATGGCTAATGCCGTTTTTCCTGAGGCGGTAGGACCCATTAAAAAAATCACTTTCGGCTTATCGACACTATTCACATTAATTATCTTTCATCCAATTTTGCCAAGGCAATATAAGTTCTTGATCATAACAAGCTTGTTTCGCGTCATCGTCAAGTGAACAAAATTGCAGCCATAATGTTTCTGCTGGCTCAAAGTGCGATAAACTTTGCTGTGCAAGCCAACCTACAATAGCATTATCAGTAGGCGCTTCTAATTGTATCCACTGCAATAACTCTGGGATAACAATAGCAAGTTGGCTTTCCCTCAAATATGGGGGCACTTTTTTAATAATCAACTGCTGGAAGCGAATTGTTAATTCAATCCCCATTTGACGCAGTAAATGATCACGTGTCACTAACACGTCTTTCCAATCCAAATCGGCCTCTATAGACACAGGCATTAACAACGGTTGTGACACTAGCCCATTAACTAATTTAGTTTCAATTTCTTTCTTTCTCACCGCCAATAACACGCTTTTTATCGGCAGCAATGACAATTTATCATCTTTACAAATAACCCAATTTTCACCCGCTAATAACGGCGGCATGGCAACTTGAAGGGCAACTTCATTAACATATGATACCGCGCTGTTCATCGGGGTATGCAATAATTGCCCGTAATTGGCAATGGCCGTTTGGGTTTGAGCAGAAGAAGATGGAATCGACGGCTTTTTATCATAACTCGACTTAATTGCAGCTGAATAACCACCAGATAAGCTGTTATTTTTCCCAGGTATATGCATCGAACCAAATTGACTCACGCTATTAATAGCCTTGTTAGAATCATGATTCAATGTAAATGATTCATCTGCAGGGTCGACAATATTAGCATCGAGTATTGGGGTTGGCCTTATGTGTTTTGGCTCAACATCATCTTGACGCCCTGCTTCATCAGATAACGACAACACAGGCATCTGCCCTATTGCCGACTGGATCGCCTGTAAAATAAAATCATGTATATAACGCGATTGATGAAACCGTACTTCATGCTTAGCCGGATGTACATTCACATCCACTTGGTGAGGATCAAGTGCCAACATTAATACATAACCTGGTTGATGTGCTATCCCATGCTCCACAAAGGCTTGTTTTACTGCATGATTAACCAGCCGATCTCTAACCAAACGTCCATTAACATAAAAGAAGTTCGTATCGGTGATCACTGAGTCATTTGGCGACTGCAGATAACCCGTTAATAATAAATCATCATGTTCACACGCAATATTCAGAGCTTGTTCAGCAAAAGCACGACCACAAATCTGTGCTAAGCGTTGTTGGCTTTGGATTTGAGTATTAGCTGGGCGATATTGGCGCACCAATTTACCATTATGCGTTAAGGTAAAGTGAATATCGCTACGAACGATGGCTATTCGTTTTAACCATTCATCAATATGGGTAAATTCGGTTTTATCGCTTTTTAAAAAACGACGTCTTGCTGGAGTATTAAAAAACAAATCCACAACGTCAATGGTTGAGCCTTGAGGGTGTGCAGCAGGAGTAACCTTAACATCCATTTGCGATCCCTCTGCATAGGCTTGCCAAGCTTCAGATTGCTCAGCCGTTTTGGAGGTTAACGTTAACCGTGACACGGAGCTGATGCTGGCCAAGGCCTCCCCCCGAAAACCAAAGCTTAAAATGGCTTCTAAATCATCGAGCGTATGCACTTTTGAGGTCGCATGACGTGATAAAGCCAATGCCAACTCATCTTTAGGAATACCCGCACCGTTATCGCGGATACGAATCAGTTTGCTGCCGCCTTTATCAATATCTATATCGACTCGTGTAGCACCGGCATCTAAACTGTTCTCTACGAGCTCTTTAACCACTGATGCAGGCCGTTCTACCACTTCGCCTGCTGCAATTTGGTTAGCAAGTTGTGGTGGCAATAATTCAATAGCCATATTAAGCCCTTGGTATCACGAGAGTTTGACCAATACGCACAACATCAGATTTTAAGTTGTTGGCTCGTTTAATACTACTCACCGTCACACTGTATCGCTGTGCGATAATAGACAATGACTCACCACGCTTAACACTGTGTTTAATTTTTGATGCCCTAGCCATTAAAGTGTCTGCAGGCGGATTACTTTCAAAATAACGTAAAACACCTTTATAAATCGCGTTGGCAAGTTTTTCTTGATGGTTACCATTAGAGAGTAACCGCTCTTCAGCTGGGTTTGAGATAAAACCGGTTTCAACTAAAATAGACGGGATATCTGGTGATTTAAGTACGGCAAAACTTGCTGATTCAGGTTTTCTTTTGTGTAAGTGGGTAATTGAGTTTAAATCACGTAAAATGTCCCCAGCAATTGAATGACTAATCGCCATCGAACTGTTCATTGACATATCAAGTAACGTCATCGCAAGATATTGTTCGCTGTCGGTATTTTGAATGATTTCGCCAGCCCCACCGAGCAACTCGGAGTGCTTTTCTTTTTGCTCGAGCCAGCGACCAATTTCACTGTTAGCACGGCGCATGGATAACACCCACACCGATGCTCCACGAGGTTGAGGAGAGGTAAAAGCATCTGCGTGAATAGATATTAATAAATCAGCCTTACTGTTACGAGCAAGTTCAGAGCGTTTATTCAAATTAACGAAATAATCGCCACTACGAGTCATGACAGCACGCATACCTGAAATGGCATTGATTTTTCGGGCCAAGCGCTTAGCGATTTCAAGCACAACACGCTTTTCATGCATACCAGACGGTCCAATTGAACCAGGGTCTTCTCCGCCATGTCCTGCATCAATGGCAATCACGATGTCTCGAGAAGACTCCTTTGCGGAACGACTGACAGATTGTTGTACTGCTGATGTACCGCCACTAGCACCTTCTAAGTCAACAACGAGGCGATTACCGTATGGTGCGGTCGGAGGCAAAGTGAATAAACTCGATTTAACAGGCCTAGTCAAATCCATCACTAAACGTAATACACCTTTTTTAGGCGGAGAGCTAAAACGTATTTTTTTAATAATTTTACTGTTGTTGGCTATTTTATGTAAATTAATCTTGGTACCAGTATCTTGAATATCGACGACTAAGCGATGTGGCCCCGTTAGACTAAAGCTGTCATATTTAGGCGCTTGAGTTAAATCAAATACCACACGAGTCGATTCTGGGGCAGCCCAAATTCGCACGCTATCAAGTTGGTTTACAGCCCAAACAACGTTAGGCAACAAAAGCAACAGCATGGCAATTACAGAGGTAAGAAACGTATTTTTAACAGTCATTATTATTTTATATAATTTTCTTTAAAATTGCCTGCCCAGCAGGGGATAAGGCTTGTAATTCAATTTCTCTTTGAGATTCTTTATAACGTAAATGCAAATGGATGTCAGCACCTGGTAACAAGCCATGACCATTATTGGGCCATTCAATTAAGCACACACTCCGTTCAGTGAAATAGTCGCGAATGCCCATAAACTCTAACTCTTCAGGATCACTCAAGCGATATAAATCAAAATGGAATACGTCCATATTGGTAAATTCATAAGGTTCTACCAAGGTGTAAGTGGGGCTTTTTACTGCCCCTTGATGACCTAAACTCTGAATAATCCCTCGACTAAACGTTGTTTTACCTGCTCCCAAATCCCCAGTAAGGTAAATGGTTAATGGCGGTACAATCCACTGTGCAATTTGCTGCCCAAGAGCCATAGTAGCCTGTTCATTTTCAAGGATTTTAAGCAGTGATGTCATGTGTGGAGTTTGCTTCCATAAAAAAGAGTTACAAGAATTCTAAATATACCAGAAGTTACAGGGGAACTCCCACAGTTACGGTGGTTATTTTTTGTTAATAAAAAAAACCAGCTACTGGGGATAGCTGGCAAAAATTCACACTTCAGGAAGTTATGTCAAAATTTCAATGTGGCGTTTAAATATCATCCATACGAATAGTGCTGTGAACTAAACGTTTCTGCTGGGTTTGTGTGACGCGTACTAAATCCATTAATGCACTTTTAATTTCATCTGTTGGACTGCTAATGGCCGTTTTTTCAAGTAATGCAATAAGACGATTTTCTAGATCAAGATGTAACTCAAGCACCTCGTCTTCATGCATATTTGCTGGTAATGATATTTCTGCACAGCGTTTACTAAAGTCTTCAAAGGTGATGTCTTTATACCAAGTATTTAAAATTCTTGATGGTGCACCGTCAATGTAACTTTCTAGCGTGTCATAAATATGTCTCTGATGCTGCTGAAAATAGGTCAACATCATTTTTACTCGCGTAGAGTCTGCATTACGCTCTAACCGCTTGTACAGTTTCTCCATATCGAGATGGCATTTTGCGACATAATCAAGTAATTCGCTCAGTTGTTGGATACGCATAACACTCACCTCGTTTAACGCTTTAATATCTTAGGAAAATCTATCTTGGGTTGATTATCGAAGATCGCGAGTTCAAATTGCTTGAGCTAGGTCATATTTTTAGTTCTCAAATTGCTACTAATTTAGAGATTCATGAAGAAATGAGTGATAGATCACTTGCTTGTTGATTACAAAACGGTTTGGTCCACAGAGTAATGAAACAAATCTAGGTAATACCAATCCTATTAAATATGTGATCTTTCAGCGGGAGTTCAAAGTGCTGTAGGCAAGGCAGATGATTGAAGCGAATAGTGATTCTCGGTAACAAGCTCCTGCGTTACTCTACCTCCAGTATCTG
>NZ_JBSQBN010000254.1:0-911 GCF_053850585.1 Shewanella sp. A22 | reverse complement strand
GATGATGTAGCTAAATATATGAAATATTACAATCTAGAGCGACTGCACTCGGCAAATGCTGATCAGTCACCGATAGATTTTGAAATATCTTTTAGAAAAGTGTCCGGTTGGAGTTGACCAGAACACACTCAGGGCAAATAAAACCTGTAGACCATTTTCAATTAATAAGAGCTGAAGTGCTATTGTTTTTGAACAATGCCAATAGACTGTATCCAAATTGGTGCTGGACTTTGTTTTTGCCATGAATATTTCGCCAAATAAATGCCTTACCTTAACTATCGTTCTGTTTGAGCAGATCATGGCTGAGACTTGTTAGTTATCAGGTAAGTGTTTGCGTTTTGTGCGGGTTAGAGAAAGCTAAGTCAATATGGCAGGGCTACCGCATGAGTGCTCAATCTTTAACCGACCTACTAAATCCAGCCTTTAATACTGCTTCGAGCATCGATGGATTCATCATGCATCGCTTTTGTTTTCCAACAATGCTTATCTTGGTCGGCTCAGCTCGCAACATATTCAAACTCATATGACGCAGGCATGATAGATTTTCGGCCCCGTGAGCGTTGTAGATTTGACATGTATCCTCACTCATACTGACATCAAGCACCCAGTGCATTGATTCGATACCCCAATGCTCTCGAACGGCTATCGCTGCTTGTTCGACACTTAGCTCCTTAGAGCTGATGTAATAACGGTACTCAAGCTCGATTGGTTTTCCTTTCTCAAGGCGACAATTTTCAACCATAACGATATTTTTTAACCCTTTCCATTTTGAAAAGTCACCGATTAAGTTTGTACTGTCAATAACATAGCACTGGCGACACTCTGTACGCCCATGACCCTGTTCAATTGTGGATTTGTCCGTATTGCTGGAGCGCTGGAAAGAGAAGGCTTTTACTATCGCTTCGCGTAAT
>NZ_JBSQBN010000027.1:0-41430 GCF_053850585.1 Shewanella sp. A22 | reverse complement strand
TTCCATAAAAAATAAGACATTCCCACCCTCCATGGCGGTCAGATGCTGGAGGTAGAGTAACGCAGGAGCTTGTTACCGAGGATCACTATTCGCTTCAATCATCTGCCTTGCCTACAGCACTTTGAACGCCCGCTGAAAGACCACATAGTTAATAGGATTGGTATCAAAACGTGTTTCTTGAGAATTTGGCGCCACGCCACTCACTTGCAACTGCTGCATGCCATGTAATTAACCGACGCCCAACTGCTTGCCTCATCTTCAATGAACAATCCGTTAGTACCATACCAAGTAAACGTATATTATACGTGTAAGTCGTGCCTCTACTGACTTTGAATAAGTGCCAATGCTTTAACTAAATCGGCCACCATCAAGGGTGACACACACGTTACGTTAATTAACCACTATACCCGCGGTATTGTGCGCGTAAGCACCAAGTCACAACGTAGAGGTAAAAACGATAGTTGATGCTAATTTCATGCTACTCCCCTTCATTTACGCTAGCTAAAACACCTTACGTTAATCTAACAAAAAGTGTGCTCTTGCCGTGGCAATTAACTGTTTACGGTTAGTCTGCCAACAATTGATACTTACGTTTGCCACGCGGCGGCCTTGACGCGTAATTTTACATTCGGCAAACGTATCTTGATGCAAACCAGCACGTAAATAATCAATGGAAAAATCGACAATTTTCGGCACTTTCTTGGCTTGCATAAATACCATTAATTGCACAATTGCCGACATCTCCATAAACCCAGCAATGACCCCACCGTGAATAGCGGGCAATATTGGGTTACCAATATTGTCATCTTTAGCGGGGAGTCTAAACACCATTTCGTCACCAAAACGAGCGACTGACATACCAATAAATTGTGAGTAAGGCACTTTTTCAAGTAGGTAACTATAATCATTGAGTTCAATGGCACGCTTGACCACATCTTGAACATCTAACCCCTTTTGTGTATCGATATTGGTTAGGTCACTCATGATGTCGCCTCCGCCAAATTACCCATTAATGCTTGACGAAACTCTTCACCTACCATTTCAGGACTAATACGCATAAATGAACCCACAGCATGAGCAATAGGTTCATCGATACTATCTTGATACGCAATTGCACGAGTAAAGGCAACGCTTGACGATAAACGGTAGCATTCGGCAAAAGCATAAACCGACTTATGAGGCTCTGCGGGTTTCATATAATCAACACGCAAGTCTAATGTGGGTGATAACTCTAACAACTGGTACTTTTTCAAAATGGCGCATACCACAGCGGTGCCACAAGCAGTATCGATTAAGGTAGTGATAACCCCACCGTGAATGACTCCGGTGTCTGGGTAACCAATAATATCTTGACTGTAAGGCAGCTCAATAAGCACATGATGCTCGCTGGCTTCTTGCACCGTAAGCCCTAAACGACGACATTGGGCCAGTTGATTGACAAACCGCGTGGCCACTTCTGTTAACGGAAAAAAATCACTGTTAATTTTCATTATCCACGACTCAGCATTGGGCCTAATGGTTCGCCCCCTAAAAGGTGCATATGAATGTGGTACACCTCTTGACCACCATGCTTATTGCAATTCATGATTAAGCGATAACCGTCTTCTGCAATACCGGCTTCATCGGCAAGTTTGGCCGCTACAGTCATCATTCTCCCTAATGCTTTTTCATCAGACGCTTTAACATCATTCGTTGTAGCAACTAAATGATTAGGAATGATAAGTATATGGGTTGGTGCTTGTGGTGCAATATCTCTAAACGCAGTCACTAACTCATCCTGATATAAAATATCTGCTGGAATTTCACGACGAATAATTTTACTAAATATGGTTTCTTCGGCCATTAGGGGATCCTCATTAAATAACTGCATTGTTGCTATTGATAATACTATCAAGTCTTTGATCTATCACTCCAGTAAAAACGCTTTTTATAGACAATCTTTTCCTTAAAATGGGATTCGTTTGCTTAACGTCAGCATTTTTGGCAGCATTGTCGATTATAGCTCAATCGTTTTGATTGCGACTCGCCTACTTATTCGGAATTCTTTATGCATTACCATATTCATGCGATCGATCCCAAAGCCCACTTATTTGAAGTTACCTTTACACTAACAAACGCAAAACCATCACAAATATTTTCATTACCGGCTTGGTTGCCGGGAAGTTATATGATCCGCGATTTTGCCAAAAATATCATTGAAATAGATGCCAAAGAAAACCAAAAAAAGTTATCTGTCACTCAATTAGATAAACAAACATGGCAATTGAATAACCAAGGTGACCACATTAGTTTGTGCTACCAAATTTATGCATGGGATTTGTCTGTTCGAACTGCACACCTTGACACTAACCATGGCTTTTTTAATGGTAGTAGTGTGTTTCTAGCGGCTAATGGTCTTGAGTCTCTGCCACATACAGTAACCATTGCTAAACCTGCACTTGCAGAATTAACCCATTGGACGCTGGCCACCAGCATGACGAGAACAACTGGCGAGCAATTTGGTTTTGGTGATTTTAGTGCTGAAAACTACGATGACTTAATTGACCATCCAGTTGAAATGGGTGAACTCACCATCAACACCTTTTATGCGGCCGGTGTTCCACACGATATCGTACTCAGTGGTAAACACCGAGCCAACATGGCTCGTATAGCTAAAGATTTAAAGGCCATTTGTGAATATCAAATCGATTTGTTTAGTACCCCAGCGCCATTTAAGCGCTATGTGTTTATGACAACGGTTTTAGATAATGGTTTTGGCGGTTTAGAACATAAAGCATCAACCGCCTTAATGTGCTCTCGCAACGACTTACCCCTGTCAATTGATGCACCTGTAGATAAAGGTTATCGCACTTATTTATCATTATGCAGTCACGAATACTTCCACTCATGGAACGTAAAACGCATTAAACCAGCTGAATTTACTCCGTTTGATTTATCACAAGAATCCTATACGTCTCAATTATGGGCTTATGAAGGGATTACATCATACTATGATGATTTAATTACTTTTAAATCACAATGTATTGATGAAAAAGGTTATCTTACTCTGCTCAGTCAAATTATGACTCGAGTATACCGAGGCGAAGGACGCTTTAAACAAACCTTAAAACAATCGAGTTTTAATGCTTGGACAAAGTTTTATAAACAAGATGAAAATGCTGCCAATGCCATTGTCAGCTATTACACCAAAGGGGCATTGTTTGCCTTGTTTTTAGATTTATCCCTGCGCACAGAAACACAAGGAAAACACAGTTTAGATGATGTTATGCGCCAATTATGGCAACAATATGGATTAACGGGTGTGGGAACCGACATCACTAGCCATCAGCGTATTGTTGAAACAATACTGAATAGACCCTGTGACGATATCTTTGCTTATTTGGACAACACCGACGATTTGCCATTAAAAGCATTATTGGCTCAAGTTGGCGTTAACATGACGTTACGAGCAGGCGAAGGTGTTGCAGATTTAGGTGGTGCTGAAGCTACAGGCTATAACATTGGATTTGGCGCGAAAACAAAAGCAGAATCATTTGGGTTAAAAATACTAACAGTTAGCCAACACAGTCCAGCACATCAAGCGGGGTTAAGTGCAGGTGATTTATTAATAGCTGCCGACAACTTACAAGTGACTAGTCAATTTGAACAACAATTGCAAAATTTGTCAATTGGCGATCAAATCACTTTACATTGGTTTAGACGGGATGAACTCATGCAAGGTCAATTTCATATTAAAGAAGCTATATTAGATACTATTTCCTTAACGATCAGTGACTCACAAAAAGCTAAAATGTGGTTATATTGATTAAGTTAACGTAACATAAAAACGAATACCAATGATGGTATTCGTTTTTTACGGTATTAATCATTTAGCGTAAAGACCAAAAGTTAGCTTTGTTTAATGCGGATACTGACTTGATTTTCAGGGTGAGCTTCTAACCAATATTTTTGTAATGTTGGATTTTTCAACCCTACCGTTGGGTCAAGTAAATTCCAAGAACGCTTCCAGATACCATCTGCAATCATATGTACCACAGCGCTTTCAATTGCTGCAGCAATACACAAACTAACAGGTTCATTTGAGGTATAACCCGCTTCTGCTTCTAATAAGTCTTGAGCATCCAAAAACTTAAACACACCTGCAGTAATTTCTTTTGAAATAACAGATTTGGTTGTGGTGACACTGCTTAACAGTCGTCCGGAACGAATATCTACCGCACGAAGATTAACCGTTATACTGTCAACACGATATTGCCCTGATGTACCAATCCCCAAATATCGAGCACCTGCTCCACCGGTTTTAACATTAGTATCATAAGCAACAATGCCACCTTCCATTAAAATTTGTGCGCTGTTCAACTGCGGTAATTTACTCGCATCACCATTCAGTCCTGCTCGAACAATTTTTCGTTCAGTCAGTAAATTTTGCAACCCTTCACGCTCAACAGGCACAAACCAAGCAGAGTCGTTCAATGCTTGAGCGAGAAAAGCAGTTCCAGACTGCGGCACAGCGGTCGAAAAGTTACTCGACGGTGAAGGTTTATATTGCCCTGTTTGATCACGAAAATCATACACTGCCGCAACCATACTCCCTTGTGGCGCGGGTAAGCTCACTAAATCATAGTAGGTGTCACTTTTTGGCATAAGACTCGTTGAAGCTTCTATACCATCAAACTCTCTGTCAATAGAAGAACAAGCCGTAAGCGAGATAACCAATAGGCTAAGCAATAGTTTTTTCATGATTAACCTCCAGTAGACGTGCCAACAATGCCACCGACTTCAATAATAGTGGTTTCGCCAGTTAATACATCGGTGATGTGAACGAGTAAAGACCCGTCTTCATTGACTACATTTATCTCAAAGTCATCGGTTTTTAAATAGCCCTCTCCCCCGTTAGCGGCATCATTAAACAGTTGGCTCATTAAACGTGACTGTAACGAACTGGCTAGCCGATCTAACGCTGTAGGAGCTACATAGGAAGATCCACCTTGATGGTCATTTTGCGCTGACGCATTTGCAAGCAGATACGTACCATTAAGATAGTTACCACCAAAAGCTGGATTCACTGGTGTGTACACTAACTGTGTGGCCATTGAGCTTGACGAAACGAGTAGCGTGAAAGTGATTAATAGTATTTTTTTCATATACTTTCCCTGCCTAAAATTCATCAGGTGCGAGATCTGGATCAAAAAACGCACTCCATTTTACTTGCTGTTGGTACTGCATTAACATCGAATCAACTCTTTTGGCGGCGACAATCGCTTGTTTATCAATATTACGACTTGCAGGCGATAGAACGGTCACGAAAACGGGTTTTCGATTGTGTAACACTAAAATTTTACTGCCACTTCTTGCTGTTGCTTGTTCAACAACGGTTAACCCTGAGTGATCTGTTGTGCCATTAATATCACGATAAGCACTTACAAACTCACGGTAAAATCTGTGCCCAAACCTTGTCATGGCGCGATTTAAAATCAACCCGTCGATTAAATCTGTTTCATGCTTTGGTTTTTCATCACTGACACTCACCACTTGCTCATTGGGTTTCTTTAATAGCGTTTCTTGAGCAGCTGAGGCTTTTGATTGAGGCTTAAGGTTGTCGGTTGTCGGTGCAATTTCTGCTTTCGTAAATTCTGGTACATTGACGGCCGAATTTTGGTGGTTATCATTTTGCAAATCATTAGCGAATGCACCATTGATAAATACGACTAAATAAACCATTAAGCAGAAAAGCATCGCTAGATAATGTTTCACACTCTCACCTCATGCATATGAGTTTGTGCCCAAGCAATTGCTTGACCACGACTGGAAACGCCAATTTTTCTAAATGCACGATATAGATGAGTTTTAATCGTAGATTCACTGACAAACAGCTGGTTAGCAATATCTAAATTGGTGCTACCAGACAATAAAGCCTGTAATACCTCTCGCTCACGAATAGTCAGATGTTCACTCTCTTCATCATGTTCATCGTTTAATATTGAATGCTGTAAACCTTGCGGTATAACACTTCGGCCTTTAAGAATGTTATTCATACCATGACTAATCTCCGCTAAACTTGCATCGGTATAAAACACGCCAATTGTTGTTGCAGGATGAATGAGAAATTTGGTATCAAGTTGTTTAGGGAAATTGAGAAAAATGGTGTGAATGGCACAATATTCACGTTCGATAAAGCGTTGTAATTGATATGTTTGTTGTAAATCAATTGTTGATAAGTCAAACACCACTACAGAAATATGTTCACTCGCTAACATTTTTGCCATTTCGCAGGGTTGAGTCTTCGTTAATTTGATTAAAAACTCTTGCGGCCAACGACAATCCAGTAAATCAGTCAATAACTGCGACCGAGACACTATCATCCAATTTACGACTTTAAACATCATTTACACTCCATGTGAAGATTAACTAGGTGCCAATTAACACAGAACCTACATCAATGTTTATGTACATTATCAAGGCTACTTTTTTTTAACAATTAGTCAAAAGGGTGCTTACGCACCCTTTATTATACTTTTGTACTACATGCCTTGAGTAATTGTTACAGTGTTACCAGAACCAACACTGGTCACAATGGCAGAGTTATTCATATCTGTTTGAGTAACATGAATAATATTACTACCTGCACCATTCACAAATACATCTGAGAAATGGCTGAAACCTGTTTGACTAACCAGTATTTCGTTATCAGTTCCCAACCAAGATTCAGCATAAGCTTCGTTTTCATTTCCGGTTTGGTCAATATCAACCACGGTTGATAAATCAGATGAATCGGCATACGCTTTGTTATCATCGCCTAACTGATCAACTGTAATTGTATTTTCAGCACCATATGTGCCAGCACCAACTCCAGTATCATAATAGTTAGCGGTGTTTGGTGAATTATCAATAATATTACGATTACCTGTTTGAGTAATTGTAATGGTGCTTAATCCACCTAATTGAGTTGAAGCGCCTGCATAGTTGTCATCCCCGAGTTGACTAATCGCAATCGTGTTATTAAAGCTGTCAGCACCTTGTTCAACAACAGCTAAGTTTGATAAGCCTACTTGCATAATCGTTGCGGTATCACCCACACCGTCTTGGTCCACATTGGCAGTATTTCCCAAAGTGGAAGTAGAACCACTTTGTGTAACTGTTGCATTATTATCGGCATTCGATTGATTAACTTCAGCATAATTATCAAAATCGACTTGCGTAACCAATGCCATTTGATTTGTTCCATATTGATTTACTTGAGCATTATTATTTCCATCACTCTGATCAACATGGGCATCATGTAAATCACCATTTTGGTAAACATCAGCCATATTAGATAGGCCAGTTTGCTCAATGAGACCAATATTACTGTTCCCTACCTGTTCTAAAATAGCAGTAGTATCATCGCTACCCGCACCATCATAGTTTTGAGTATTTTGTAAGATATCACCGTTATTATTCGAACCATTTTGGGTCAATGTGGCACTTGCACCATCCGATGCTTCCTGCTCAATATAAGCATCATTACCAGGACCACCCGCTTGATTAACGGTTGCTTCTGCATAATCAGACCAATAGTTGTAAATTTCTGCTGTATCTTCACTGCCATTTTGATTAATTGTAGACGTAGCACCGTTACCATCATTTTGAGTGATGGTTCCCTTGTTATCGTCACCATTCTGATTAACCGCAGCTTCAGCAAAATCACCATTAAAGAACTCTTGTGTCACAATAGCTTGGTTTCTATTACCAACAGATTCCACTATTGCGCTAGCGGTACTTGTCGAATTATGTTGGTCAATTGTGGATACATTACTGTCCCCCTCTTGGTATGATGAAGCCTGTGAATTTGATGTTTCAGCTTGAGTAATCGTTGAACTATTACTATTACCAACTTGCTCAATACCGGCATCATTATCACTACTGTTTACAACTTGAACGACCGTTGCAGCGTTGCTATTACCTGTTTGAGTGACTGTTGTATCATTGTTATCACTTGCAAAAGCACCCGCAGATGTAAATAGAGCTGCTGACACTAAAATCGCTAATTTAGAATGTTTCATCTTCGTATTTCCCTTTATCTGATTGATTAAACTTATTTAAATTAATTATTTTGGGTTACAGTCACATTTTGTGTTGTTCCCCACTGGGTTACACCTACAGCATTTCCGGAACCGTACTGCTGGATCCAAATAGCATTCTCACTACCGGTCTGATAAATAACGGCTAAATTATTGGTACCGACTTGATCCACACCGAGCAGTAAATTGAAACCTATCTGACTTGCAATCACTTGATTACCTGCACCAGATTGGTAAATACTCGCTTCAATATCACTCCCAGATTGAAAGGCAGTAACACTATTTAAGATTCCTTGTTGAGTGGAAGATATCTGGTTATTATTACCTAACTGAGTTGTATTAAATCGATGACCAAATCCATATTGAGTTAAGCTTATTAATAATTCGTCACCATTTTGATTGGCATTTGCGATATTATTCCTGCCAATCCCGAGTTCATCAATATCACTTAAATCTTGTTGTCCAAGGCTAGGGAAAGACATTAAACACAACACTAATGAAAGTATCCTAGCGATTGCGTTTAAACGATGTTGGTGTAGATGCTTATCCAATATCATATTTCCTGTCTCTAGTTATCTAACGTTATGAACATCATGTTCAACTCGCTTAACAACTATCCGATATGTAGTATCAATATTATGACTCCACCACATCTAGACCGAATCCATCTCGAGTATTAAAACAACATAGACCTATAGGTTAAATTAATTCCTTCCCCCTACTTTATTACTACAAAAACAAATAATGCGTTGATTTAAAATGAATAATTATCAAGAAAGTATACCTATTAATATAAATAGATAAGTGATAGGTAAGCGCGAAGTAGAGGGTAAATATAAACTAACGGATATAAAATAATTAAAAACAGCCAAATAGATGTTAGTACCTAATGGTTTTATGGGTAATTTACCAATGAAAAAGTATTTAAATACATTTACAGAAATTTATAAAAAAAGAATAGTTAATAGAGGCAGTTATTATTTAAACTCAGGTAGCATCGCTAAATACACCATTTAAATACAATCAAAGCATCATCAGTTATTCAGCAAAGACAACATTAAAAACAAAAATAAAATAATCGTGGTAACTTTCCAAAATTGAACAGGATTACGAGCGATAATGGGAACATATTTTTTTACTGTATAATTCGCTTTGGCAGTGGTTAATTGATGAATTAACTCACAGGTATCAGCTTGGCGTAAATTAGGGTCAATATTGAGCGCTTTTTGTAATGCTACATCAATCCACTCTGGCACCATTGGATTTAATTGATGCACACTAATGTAGTCCAAACGTTGGTAATCATGCCGCGTTCGACATTTCTCAAGTTTGCCTTTAAAGGGCAATTGTCCAGCTAACATCTCAAAAGCAATCACAGCAAGCGAAAACAAATCGGCACGGCCATCGGCTTGATATCCCAAGATAACTTCAGGAGCGGTGTAATCGGCTGTACCCAAAATACGATCTCGAGTTAATGGACTACTAATTTCTGCTACGCCTTTAATATAACAAGAACCAAAATCGATGATTTTAACTACCCCTTCTCGGGTGATAAAAATATTATCCGGTTTCAAATCTTGATGCAGCGTTTCACGCCGATGAAAGGCTCTGATCCCTAATTCAATTTGTTTAAGTAGCAGTAATACCTCTTCTACAGGAGCTTTTTTATGTTGAATTAACCATTCACCAAGACTTATCCCCGATAAAAATTCAGTAACATAATACAAAGCTGACTTTATTTTTTGCAGCTCAACAACCTTAACTACATGAGTGCTGTTTATACGTTGCCCTATCCAGCTTTCTAACATAAAACGTTCTATGTAAGCGGCATCATCAATGTAATTTACTGAAGGGGTTTTCATGCAAAATGCTTCGCCTTGGTCATTGACGACTCGATAAACTTGGCTGCGTTGTGATTGGTAAAGTGTATTGGTTACCTGATAACCGTCTAACTTCATTCCAACGTTCAATGGTGGTGGAAACGGTTGACACGACAAGCTTTGGTACACGTCATCGATAGCTTGTTTCGGCAACTGGCTGACACTTAACAACTGCGAACTGAGGTTATCTTTACTGCCTAAATCAAACGCCTTTTTGTTTAACATTAAGCAAAATTGCTCACACAAATCATCACTAAGCGCTGGATGTTGCTGACAAAGAACCGTCAGTTTTTGGTGTATTTCAAATTCAGAGAGTACGTCATGCACGCCATCGGTTGTCAGTAAATAAAGATCGTCGACTTCAACAGACAAGGTTTTGTAATCAACATCTAAGTTAACATCCATTCCCAATGCACGCGTAAGGTATTGGTTTGATGAATTAATATTGGTACTGTGGTCATGGGTTAATTGCAATAACTCTCCACGCCTAAAGCGATAGATTCGCGAATCCCCCACATGCAACATATGCACTGAACAAGACTTAAATACCAATGCACTAAAGGTGCATACAAAGCCACGTCTTGCATCGCGATAATCTTGTCCTAACCCATATAACCAACGATTTAAAGCCGTTAATACTTTACGACTCGATGTTTGTACACTCCACGACTCAGGAGTGGAATAATAATCGGCGAGAAAATTACTGACGCTAATGGCAGACGCATGCGCACCGCCTTCAGCAGTACTGACGCCATCACTTATCACACTAACAGCGCCCTTCGATACAAGTGGTATTCCTGATGGAATACGAATACCTATGGCATCTTCATTTTGCAGTTTCCGGCCTTTTTCTGATGCTTGACCCACAACCAACTGTAACGTGGACGCAAAAGGCAACGCCTCTTCGTTGTGTGGGCTAATGGATGCTGCAACCTCGGATGCCATGTTAGTCCTTATATACTTTTTAACTGAAGGCTCAAACAGAGTTTGAGCCTTCGGTTTAACTTACGCTGATTAACGTGACTTCGCCATTCTCGTTCACTTCTGCAATATGCCCTTTTGGTTCATTCATAAAAAACAGAGTAATAAAACCAAATACGGCACTAACCGCAATCACATAAAAGAAAATTTGAGTGGATACGATTGAATATACGGTTAAGAAAAACACTGCGCCAACGTTACCGTAAGCGCCGGTCATACCCGCTATTTGCCCTGTTAAGCGACGCTTGATCAGCGGCACTGCAGCAAACACGGCCCCTTCACCACCCTGAACAAAGAATGAACATGCCATAACGACTGCGACAGCCAAAGGCAATGACCATGACGAGTCAATTTGTGCCACCGATAAATATCCAATCGCTAACCCTGCGGTTAATATTAATAAGGTGGTTTTACGACCAAACTTATCACTTAACCAGCCGCCGCCAGGACGAGACATTAAGTTCATAAAGGCATAGCTTGATGCCAACATACCCGCTTGTGCCATGCCAAGCTCGAACGTTTCAGCAAAAAAGAGTGGCAACATGGATACCACAGCAAGTTCAGAGCCAAAGGTAGTGAAATACAGCACATTCAATACAGCAACTTGCTTAAACTGATAGCGCTCAAACTCTGGTACTTCAATTGAAAACAAATGCTTGTTTACTTGGTATGTTTGGTAAAAATCGAACAAAAACACCACCACCAATCCAAGATAGATAAGGTAGGTAGCATCTTGAGTAAACATACTCACACCTGCAGGAGACAGCTTCCAACCTAACAACGCTAACGTGGCATACATGGGTACCTTCATAATGATCAGTAACACATAGTCACTTTTGCTGGTGACTTCTAAACCGCCAGCTTTCTTAGGCTTAAAGTAAGTTGAGCCTTTTGGGGTGTCGGTTACATTAAAGTAATACACAAATGCAAATAACAAACTCATTAAACCTGTAATACCAATCGCATAGCGCCAGCCATCAGGACCACCAAAAGCAAGGGCAATAGCGGGTAAAGTAAAGGCTGCGGCTGCAGAACCAAAGTTACCCCATCCACCATAAATACCTTCCGCTGTACCTAACTCTTTTGCCGGAAACCATTCACTTACCATACGAATACCGACCACAAAACCCGCACCAATAAAACCAATCAGAAATCGGGCTAACGCTAACTGCTCAAAGGTGTCTGCCACGGCAAACATAAAACACGGAATTGAACAAATACCCAATAAGGCAGAATAAGTGATCCTCGGGCCATATTTGTCGGTCACCATACCAATGATAATCCGCGCTGGGATCGTTAGAGCAACGTTGAGGATTAGCAGAGTTTTAATTTGGGCGGTGGTCAGCCCTAAACTATCAGCAATGACACTCACTAATGGGGCGGCGTTAAACCACACAACAAAGGTGATAAAAAATGCCATCCAGCTTAAATGCATTATTTTCATCTTGCCACGAAAAGAAAATAGATTAAATTTTTCAGCACTCATAACGGCTCCTTTATGACTGAGCCAAGACAAACACATTGCCTTGTTCAGTTTTAATGTCGAATGGTTTAACCACTAAATCAGCATTTTCAATACAACGTCCGTTATTTAAGCGGTAATGTTGTTTATAAAGCGGTGAAGCGACACAAAGCTCTCCATCGATTTCACAAATCAGTCCCCTTGCCAGCAAACTCACACCACTGGCGGGGTCAACGTTATCAAGGGCAAATAAACCGTCATCCCCTAAATTAAAAATGGCAACGGCCCGCCCTGCTACCCAAGCGGCTATTCCCGTGCCTTTTGGCATGCTTGCTTCATTACACACATTTATCCAATTCATGCTAATTCCTCCTCTGCGAGTTGTGCTACATCGTCTGTAATATCTTTAATCGCTATTGTTCCTGCCCCTGCGTCTTTAAAACTCGGAAAACGTTGCGCACGAATTCGCTGGTAAGCACTGGTATCTGCTTCTGGCGCATCACTTGGATTAACAAACTCATTGAAGCGCGCCAGAAAGGCCGGTTGTTCAAGGCTGGTTTTCCACTCACATTGGTATGTGGCGGCAATATGGTCCATCTGCTGCTCTAAGGTCGAGTTGATCCCCAAAACGTCATCAATAACAACTGATTTTAAATACGCTAGGCCGCCTTCTAATGAATCCATCCAGGTCGAGGTACGCTGCAATTTGTCTGCGGTTTTGACATAAAACATCAAAATACGATCGATGTATTTATAGAGGTCTTGAGTGGATAAATCGGTAGCAAATAAATCACCATGACGGGGGCGCATGCCACCATTGCCGGCCACATATAAGTTCCAACCTTTGTCGCTTGCAATAATGCCAATATCTTTACTTTGTGCTTCTGCACACTCTCGAGTACAACCTGACACCGCAAATTTCAATTTATGCGGACTGCGTAAGCCTTTGTAGCGGTTCTCTAAATCAATAGCGAAACCAACTGCATCTTGTACACCGTAACGGCACCAAGTACTGCCAACACAGGACTTTACCGTGCGCAATGATTTACCGTAGGCATGGCCGGTTTCAAAACCAGCATCAATGAGTTTTTTCCAAATTTCGGGTAGCTTCGACAAGGTTGCACCAAACATATCAATGCGTTGGCCACCCGTTATCTTGGTATAGAGGTCATATTCTTGAGCAATTTGGCCCATGGCGATAAGTTTAGTTGGGGTGATTTCACCACCAGCGACTCGCGGCACAATAGAGTAAGT
Source organism: Shewanella sp. A22 (assembly GCF_053850585.1). Taxonomy (NCBI): domain Bacteria; kingdom Pseudomonadati; phylum Pseudomonadota; class Gammaproteobacteria; order Alteromonadales; family Shewanellaceae; genus Shewanella; species Shewanella sp. A22. Next base: position 27,793 of record NZ_JBSQBN010000027.1, on the reverse strand, counting down.
GCCGTCTTTTTGGATGTTGCCTAAGTAAGCATCATTGGTATCTTGCAATTGCACATGACCCAAATTTTGATCCAGCACATAATGATTTTGTAGGCTGGCAAATATGGATGCGGCTGCAGGTTTGCAAATATCACAGCCATAGGCGTGACCACTGGCTGAAGGTTTGCCATGCAGAGTGATTAAGGTATTAAAATCATTAATGCCTTCGACTTGGCATAAGTGATACAAGGCTTGTCGGTCATGCTCAAAATGGGCACAAATCCCAGCATTAAAGTCGAGCCCTGCTGCTTGTAAGGTTTGATCAATAATTTTTTGAACTAACGGTGCACAACCACCACAACCCGATGCTGCACGAGTACATGATTTGATTTCAGCCATTTTATGATTGCCAGCGGTCACAGCTTCAACAATGTCACCCTTGGTCACTTGATGACAAGAACACACAATAGAAGTGTCTTTTAAATCGGCTTCGTTTTCAGCACCTGCTAGCAATAACTCAACCGCAGAACCTTCAATCTCGTCTTGAGACAAATAGCTATCGAGCAAGCGACTGTAATCGCTGTTATCACCAATTAACACTGCCCCTTTCAAAAATTTACCAGTTTCATCTAACCATAATTTTTTATAAATACCCGCCTGGTTATCAGATAACTCAACAAACTGGGCGTTATCAAAACCTCGGCTAGCACCAATAGCAGCCACATCAACACCCAGTAATTTAAGCTTGGTGCTCATGTCTGCACCAGTGAATGACTGTGACACGCTATCAGAGGTTAAAGAGGCAATGTGCGAAGCCACTACTCGGGCCATTTGGTAACCTGGTGCAACTAAACCAAATATTTTTTGTTGCCATAACGCACACTCACCAATGGCGTAAACATCGGGCGCAGAGGTTAAACAGTAATCGTCAATTTCAATGCCGCCACGTTCACCAATTCTGATATTGGAAATACGTGCTAATGAATCTTGTGGGCGAATACCGGCAGAAAACACAATCATGTCGGTTTCAAGATACGATTCATCATTAAAGGTCATGCGGTGTATTGCCGTTTCACCGTCGATAATCTCTGTAGTGGCTTTTGAGGTATGTACACTCACGCCGAGCTGTTCGATTTTACTACACAGTAATTCACCCGCTTTATCATTTAGCTGAACGGGCATCAATTGTGGGGCAAACTCAACAACGTGAGTCTTTACCCCAAGCTGCATCATGGCATTAGCGGCTTCTAGGCCTAATAGCCCACCGCCCACGACCACCCCAACTTGGCTGTTTTTCGCAGCAGCTTGAATGGCTTCAAGATCTTCAATGGTGCGATACACCAAGCACTGAGCGCGATCGTTACCTTGGATAGGTGGTACAAATGGAAATGATCCTGTTGCAAGTACTAAACGGGTATAAGAATAATAGTCACCTTGCGCGCTGGTCACCGTTTTGGCGGCAATATCAATTGCCGTAATAGGTGTATTCAAGTGAAGCGTAATGCCCCAATCTTGATAATCTTGCGCACTGGTTAACATCAATGGATCCGCGCTACCGGTCTCAAAATATTTTGACAGCTGCACTCGGTCATAGGCTGGACGCGGCTCTTCTCCAAACACATGTACATCAAACGTTTTATTGAGTCCTAAACTGCACAATTGCTCAATAAAGTGATGACCTACCATGCCATTACCGACGACCACTAATTTGGGTTTTGAGACTGCCATATCCTACTCCTTCATGCCACGGACGGTAAAAAAACAAATGGCGCCAACTCCGCTTAAAGAGTTGGCGCCATTGCCAGTTACAATCCCAATTTTTTTAAATTTTACTGTTTGAATCTAAATGGATAAAAACCATTATCGACATTCAGTATCATACTGTGATGTTGCAGGCTCTATGCCAACAAATAAAAATCCATAACAGATTGATTAATAACAAATTAAAACTCAACAACCATTATATTTTTACGATTGCATGTCCACTTTAGGGATAACCGCACCAACATGAGGCGCACCATCCTTGCTCATTGCTAAAGTGACTGCTGATACCTGACTTTTTTGCGGACTGGCCACTGCAATAATTTGTGCCGACATTTGTGCCAAAGACAACCCTTTTTGCATCGCTTGTTGTTGAATAATTTGGTGTGCTTTCGCTTCATCAAATCCTTGCGCCATAACAATTAATTTTGCTTGACTGAGCAATTTAATGCGGCGAATTTCATCATCCAATTTCTTAAATTCAGCTAAAGTTTTACTGGCCGCATCAAAACGCGCTTGAGCTAAACTTATCACGCTGGTTAATCGATTTACCGTTAACATCTCTGGGATAAAAGTAATGCGGCCACAATCAAGTAAATCGGTTAACGCTGTCTGCTGCCAAGTTTTGGCATTGACAACTATCACCATCGGCTTATTGGTTAAAGTACGTTGGATCAACCTTTGAATTTGGCCGTGTAATGTGTCGGATAATACTAATAAAGTATCAAATGTTTGTTGATGTAATCGTTGCTCAACTTGGCTTACAGAAGTCAGCACAGTGACATGTCCAAATGCCGCTAAACCAGCCTGATACTGCACCACATCACAATCGACTACTGGCACGGCAGAAAAACTCGGGTCACAAAATATTAAACTGCGCATAACAACTCCCTATTCCGCCATTGTTTTAGTGGACTATCTGTTGTATTGAAACGGTTTATCCAACATTGTTGGCTTAAATTAACTGCTTGTTCTGTTGTAATAATTGCAGTTGTATTGGGTTCCGTCATAGCTGATTTACGGCTCAGTAATAGCAGCACTGCAGCCAACGTTGTCGTAACACTGCTAAGCGCTTGCTCAATCATGGTGCGCGACATTAATGTCGTCAGCGCCTCAGTAGATAAAGGCTCTTTTTCGCGCCATAGTAGCGCAAGAATGTCGCTAGGCAACTCAGCTTGGCCCACTTTTGCACCAGAAAACCCCTCTAATAATGTCGGGATAGTTAAGATCGAAACGTCCACATTACCAGCTTTCCCGTTGACAAATTTTATCGTGGTTTCAACTCTTGGATTCAATTCGGTTTCGCCTTGCAAGCCTTTAAAAATTGCCACGCTGCCGACCTGATATTCGTTATTGGAAAATAAAATCTCACATACACCTTGATGTACTGCATCTAACCCTGGGTGAAAATAACTGCGAAGGCCTATTGGTGCGTTGGTTGGATTAATACAACGCGCTGCAGTTTGAATTAAACTACGAAGGCCTAACTCTTGATGCAATTGGCGACACTCATCTAACACAGGGGCTAAATCACCTGCGCGTACATAAGCAATATTATCCGACTGTAATGCCACATTGGCCATTTTGGGTGTAGTACAACAGGCAATGTTAAGCGACGCTAAACATGATTCAACATGACGGCGATGAGGTAGAGCTTGGCTGTCACCATGTAACATCACCCGAACACCCTGTGTTGCTAATAACTTAGCAACGAGTAAAAGCCAAGGTAACTGCTCGCGCTTGCCCGCATACACAGGCCAGTCGATATCGACCTCAAGCGAATGCCAATCTTTGTCTACAGTGCGACGTAAACCGGCTACCATACCTGCTATTTCTTCAGTCGTTTCACCGCGCACGCGCATGAGCATCATGGCACTGGCCATTTGTGCGCGCGTTGCTTTTCCTTTGGCAAAACCTTCAAGCAGCAAACATGCCTCAGCAAAAGTTAATGCCCGCGAGCCTTTCTCCCCCTTGCCTAAGGCTTTTATCAATAACCGAAAATCAAACTCATCGGCTGATGTCAGGGTTAACTCGCCAATTTTAGGCATATAGTGCCTCATACTCATCAACTGGTTGTGGTGAAGCAAAATCAATGTCGTCGAGTAAAGCACCAAGCTGTTGACCCACACTCACTACTTCACCAATAATGATTAATGTTGGCCCTGAGTCTCTAATGCTTAACGCGGCGTTAGTCATAGAAGCAACCGTTGCATAAGTGACAATTTGGTTCGGTCTACCACCATTGGTGACAAATGCCACAGGTAAATCAGCAGCACACTGTGTATCAAGTAATCCAACGGAGATTCTTGCCGCTTGTTCTTTACCCATATAAAACACTAATGTTGATTGCGCCGCTAACAATGCTTGCCACTGGGCTGGAGCATTGGCATTATCGGCATCGGTCATTTTGGTGCCGGTGATCAGCGTGACACTGCGGGCCATACCACGATACGTTAATGGAATGCCGGTACTTGATGCACAACCTAACGCTGCGGTAACGCCAGGAATAAATTGCGAACGGATACCATTTTGTGCAAGGTAAAGCGCTTCTTCTGAACCTCGACCAAAAATATGCGGATCGCCACCCTTTAAGCGCACCACTTTTAATCCTTGCTGCGCCAATGTCAGTAATAATTCATTAATATCGTCTTGCTTTATACTTGGCTGACCACAGCGTTTACCCACAAAGTGACGCTGGCAAGATGGCGTCACCAACGTTAAAATATCGCTGCTCACAAGGCTATCAAACACTAATGCATCTGCTTGGGCAACTATTCGTGCAGCCTTAATCGTCATCAATTCCAATTGACCACAACCCGCCCCCACAATAGCCACATCACCTGCGTGTAACTCATTTGCGGCATGCCCTAAAGCATTCATAGATTGACGACCTTTTATCATTGCTTCTACTGTTTTCATTAGGCTACGTCCTCTGCTACTGATGGTTGATGGTCAATGTCGGAATATGATTCGCAATAAGATAAGGCATCTTGCCAGCTCTGCTTAGCACACTGCCTAACTTCACTATGACAACTGCCACATTGTCGACCACAACCAAGTAATGACTGAGTACTCTCTAATGCCTGCTCAAAGCTGATTTGCGCAAAACCGTCACTCATGACTTGATCGTTAAATTGTTGATTGATTTCGTCATTAATATTCGCTTCGGTTACCCCTGTACAAGCACAGATTAACGGGCTATTACCGGCTTTAATTTGCTGATGTAGCAACTTCATTAACGGCTTGTCGACAGGTTTACCAATAAAATTATTCATCTGATTTAAGGCCACATTCACTTGAGTGTGAGACAACACTTTTAATGCCTTAAGTAATCCATTATCCATATTGCATTGAATGTATAACGGTTGACCATCTACTGTTAAAGTCCATTTTAGTGAATGCGCTGTTGCTTGGTAGGCAAAGCCGTCATCGGTATCGGTAAAACCAATGTGATAACACACTCCGTTCTCTAGCGTTTGTGCAACTTGCCAACATAGCCCATGAGCAGAAGCGTCGTGTTGACCAAAAACCACACCTTGCAGCGCAAGTTCAACAGGGGTTAATGTCACGGGTTGGCACTTAAACCCAGGTTGTTTTGATATTGGGTCGACGCGAGCATCTAATGCTTGATTCACGCCTTTGGCCAGCGAAAACTGTGCAGACCAATGCATCGACATCAAAACCATATTTGTCGGCATTTCATCATCGACAACGGCGCGAGCCATCGTGAATGAAGCGTGGTTTATAAGGTCAGGGTTAGCAGTCTCTACAGAGTTTTGTTCAATTTGATTTTGAATAGCTTCAATGCGGACCAAGCCATCTTCTGTTAACGACAATGCACTGAGTTGTGATGAATGCAGGCGTACTATTGGTTCTGGAATGCTGGCTCGTAGGCTAGCAATATGCCCGGTGCGAGTCATGGTATGCCACTGATCTCGGCTGCGGCCAGTATTTAATAACAGCGTGTGATTCGGCAATAATTGCTGCGATACATTAGCGGCTGGCGCGACAAACTGAGCTTTACCCGTTGCAGTAGCAAATACACTTAGGCCGAAAACACGCACGTTTTGTTGACCAATTTGAGTTGCTGAAGCAATAGGCCATTGCGTCGGTGCCAATGCATCATATTGTGCTTTGGATAATTCTGTTAGCCCAGTAAGATCAAACACCTTAGTTGGAAAAACCTGTTTAACCTTAGCCGATAGGGCTGCAAATTCGCTAAATATGCTGGCATTGTCATCAAACTCAAAACCCTCGAAGCCCATTTTGTTAGCTACTTGGCTAACGGCCCACCAATCTGGTTTAGCTTGCCCTTTGGCTGTGATAAAACCGCGTTGACGAGTAATAGTGCGTTCACTATTAGTGACGGTACCGCATTTTTCGGACCAACCTTGTGCGGGGAGTAATACATCAGCAAGTTTAGCGGTATCAGAATCAGGGCTGATTTCAGACACTACCACAAAAGGACAATCTGCTAATGCTCGTGCAATTTTTTCACTGTTGGGTAAAGACACCACTGGATTGGTACCCATAATCCAAATCGCTTTGATTTTACCTTCGGCAAGGGCATCAAACATCTCAACTGCAGCTAATCCTTTTTGATCCGCAACACTATCAACTTTCCAAAAATCAGCTAATAACTGCTGCTCCGGTTGTGAAAAACCCATATGGCATGCTAACTGAGTGGCCAACCCACCAACCTCACGACCGCCCATGGCATTAGGCTGCCCTGTTAACGAAAAAAAACCGCAACCTGCTTGTCCAATATGCCCTAACGCGAGGTGGCAGTTAATCATCGCATTGGTTGCATCGGTACCAATAGTTGACTGGTTAACCCCCTGACAAGATGCCGTAAGCACTTTGTTATTGGTGGTCACGAGTTGATAAAATTGCATCAGTTTGGTAACAGATACGCCGACTTGCGTTGCAAGCTCAGCTAAATTGGCACTTAATTGTTGCGCCTGCAAAACCACAGTATAAAAGCCTTCTGTATGTTCAACAATATACGCGTGGTCGACACGATTTTGATCTGCTAGGTAACCGAGTAAGCCATGAAATAATGTTAAATCAGCACCCGGTTTAATGGCTAAATGTAAGTCAGCTTGTTTAGCTGTGGCTGTTGATAACGGGTCGATCACCACTAACTGAGCATTATTGGCTTTTTTTGCTGCTAGAATTCGTTGAAAAAGAACGGGATGAGTCCAAGCAGTATTGGCCCCCACAAGTACAATCACATCCGCTTGCTCTAGGTCGTCATAACATCCAGGAACAACATCTTCACCAAAGGCACGCTGCATTGCGCTCACCGCTGACGACATACACAACCGTGAGTTAGTATCGACATTAGCCGTTTTTAAAAAGCCTTTAGCAAACTTGTTGGCAACATAATAATCTTCAGTGAGTAATTGGCCAGAAAGATACAGTGCGACTGAATCTGGACCATGTTCTGCAATGGTTTGCGCAAAGGTATCAGCAATTAAGGTGTTTGCCTTGTCCCAATCAAGTGGCATACCTGACCGAAGTTTGGGGTAACGCAGTACATTGGGTTGAGCTAAACTGTCGAGTAATCGCTCACCTTTGGCACATAAATGACCATAATTAGCAGGATGCTTGTTGTCACCGCCTAGTACTAAATCTGCAACATCGACATCCGCCCAATCCGCTTTATTTGAAGACACGCTCACGCCGCATCCGACACCACAATAAGCACAACTTGATTGGACTACTGGCATACATCTACCCTTTCACTTTGACTATTTACATGGGTAAGGTATTGCGAAAGCTGTGCCAGAAAATTAACTTGCTGATTTTAAATAGAAATGGATATTTACAACGATAAAAGGTTACAACATTTGCGCAACAAAAGTGCACGCCTTGCGCAATTATGTTGCGCATCTGGTTGAAATACAACACATTTTAATACCTATAAAGAGGTATACTCATTTAATGTTAAGTGACAAACTCGACGTTCAGAAACAAAAATACCGACATTACGTCGGTATTTTTCAGGTTTCTAAAGAAGCTTATTTTGCAACACGACCATCATCATGGCATGTATCACATGTTGGCTTTTCACCTACTTTGGCTTCATGTGGTGCATGGCAATCTGCACACATCAACATTCCATCATGGGGCTTATGGTTATCGTCCATTTCAGCAAGTGAACCATGACAACTTTGACATTGTTCGAATTCATATGCGCCATCTGTTGATGGTTCCCCATCTGCATGACAGTTTTCACAGCCACCCATTTCAACATGAAACTCTGCGAGGGTCTCATCAGCAGCAAATGATGTAGAAGACATCATCATTACTGCGAAACCTACCGCAAACAATGCGCTTAGTAGTTTATTGTTCACTATTCATTTCTCCAATTTAGTGTGTGTCCGCATTCTTGTTATATGACGCAGATCAGCACACTTCAGCACGACACTTTACTTAGTAGTTTACTCACAACTTAGTTTTGAAATTACTCATCAACATATAGATATAAGACTATTATTGACTGGCAATATAAACGTAGTTTAGCAATCCACTTTAAGCAAAATTAATTTAGATTCTGCAATAATAGCAGTGTTAACAATCGGAATGTGTGCGCTACATCATGTAAATTGATGGTTTTTATTGAATAACGCTATTTGCACAGCCCTTAACCATTAATACCAAAAAAACGAATGTTATAGATATTAACTACGCGTCTTCTCTAAACGAGCCAGTAAACTTGAGGTATCCCAACGGTTGCCTTTCATCGCCTGAACTTCTGAATAAAATTGATCGACTAATGCTGTCACAGGTAAATGACTACCGTTTCTGCGCGCTTCATCCAGAGCGATACCTAAATCTTTACGCATCCAATCTATCGCAAAACCGAAATCGTATTTACCATGCCACATGGTTTGATAACGATTTTCCATCTGCCAACTTTGTGCAGCGCCTTTACTAATGACTTCAATCACTTTCAAGCCATCTAAACCAGCACTCTTAGCAAAATGGAGTCCTTCAGCTAAGCCTTGCACAACACCAGCAATGCAAATTTGATTAACCATTTTGGTTAGCTGGCCAGCTCCTACAGGACCTAACAGTTCAGCACAACGGCTATAAGCAGCGATAACCGGTTTTACCGTATCAAAATGAGCTTGTTCACCCCCCATCATCACCGTCAACACGCCATTTTCAGCCCCGGCTTGACCACCTGAAACAGGCGCATCCATAAAGGCTATCTGAAATGACTCAATCTGTTCGGCAATTTCACGTGCTACATCCGCAGACGCCGTAGTATGGTCTACCAAGATAGAACCTGCATGCATACCATGCACAACACCCTGTTCACCTAATACCACTTGACGCAGGTCATCGTCATTACCTACACAGGTAAAGACAATGTCTTGCCCTTTAGCGGCATCTTTTGGTGTTGCGGCATACTTGCCGCCATATTGTTCTACCCACTGTTTAGCTTTAGCCTCAGTACGGTTATACACTGTAACGTCATGCCCTTGCTTAACTAAATGGCCAGCCATGGGGAACCCCATTACGCCTAAACCAATAAATGCTACCTTAGCCATAATTTCCTCTTATTTATTCAACTGAAGGTTTAACGTGAGCTTCCATTTCAGCCCCAATGCGCTTACGCATATCCATTAAACGTAAAGCGGCGTCACGTAAACGAATGTCATCGGCAGTTTGTGGGAGCCATTCAGGCACTGTTGTCGGCGTTCCGTCATCGTCGACAGCGACCATTATCACAATACAATGCGTGGTTAAGTGACGTTCTGACTCCTTCGGATCGCCAGCTTTAACGTCAATGGCAATATGCATCGAAGTCGTACCGGTATAAATGACTTTACCTGTTACTTCAACAATATTACCGACAAAAATAGGCTTTACAAACCTGATACCGCCTGCGTAAACCGTTATACAATATTTACCGCTCCATCCTGCAGCAGCGGCATAAGCGGCTAAATCAATCCATTTCATGACTGCCCCACCGTGTACCTTACCACCAAAATTGACATCTGCAGGTTCAGCCAAAAAACGCAATGTAAGCTGTCTATCTTTACCGGCCATAAAGCCTCCAATTCATTCGATGGTGTATCGGAAGTCATCTAAATCGTATCAACGATACACTGAGTACTGTTACAAAAAAAGCGCACTAGGCGCTTTTTTAATTGATGTCAATTAATCCACTTTCTTAAACAATAACGAGCCGTTTGTACCGCCAAAACCAAATGAATTACATAAGGCATAATCAAACTGATGACGACGTGAAGTGTGGGCAACAAAATCTAAGTCGCAACCTTCATCTGGGTTATCTAAGTTGATGGTTGGCGGTACATGTTGGTCGCGCAGTGCAAGTAAAGTAATAATGGCTTCAATTGCACCAGCTGCGCCCAACAAGTGTCCGGTCATTGACTTAGTTGAACTGACTAACAAATCATAAGCGTGCGGACCAAATACGGCTTTAACCGCAGCAGCTTCTGCTTTATCGCCTGCATTAGTTGAAGTGCCATGGGCATTGATATAACCCACTTGCTCTTTTTCAATTTGAGCATCATTAATCGCGTTAACCATTGCAGCGGCAGCACCTGCACCATCACTTGGAGGTGATGTCATGTGAAATGCATCGCCACTCATGCCAAAGCCAGCTAATTCGCCGTAGATTTTAGCACCACGGGCTTTAGCATGTTCGTACTCTTCCATCACAATCACGCCTGCGCCATCACCAATCACAAAGCCATCACGGTCTTTGTCCCAAGGGCGACTTGCAGCAGTTGGGTCATCGTTACGTGTCGACAATGCTTTCGCGGCGCTAAAACCTGCTACGCCTAATGGGCTAGTCACATCTTCAGCACCACCGGCAACCATCACATCAGCATCACCATAAGCAATAGTACGAGCAGCAAAGCCAATATTGTGTACGCCAGTAGTACAAGCTGTGGTGACGGCAAAATTAGGACCAGTCATGCCATACATAATTGACAAATGTCCTGCTATCATATTGATAATGGTGCTCGGCACAAAAAATGGAGATACCTTACGTGGTCCACCATTTAATAGTGCAGAATGGCCTTGCTCAATTAACCACATGCCGCCCATGCCTGCACCAATTGCCGTACCAATACGAGATGGATTTTCTTGGCTCATATTTAAGCCAGAATCTTTTACTGCTTGAATGCCTGCAGCCATGCCATATTGGATAAATAAATCCATTTTACGGGCATCTTTTTTGCTTAGGTATTGTTCGACGTCAAAATCTTTCACAGAGCCACTGAAACGAGTACCAAACTCACTGGCATCAAACTTAGTGATTGGAGCTATACCACTCTTACCAGCTAATAAGGCATTCCAAGAAGACTCGACATCATTACCCACTGGAGTCACAAGGCCAAGACCTGTGATGACGACACGACGTTTAGACATGATATTCACCTTTAAATAAAATCTGCCACGAAGCCATTATTGCGATATAGATAAAGAAGGTTAAGGAAGGATGTTCTAATGCAATTAAATGGAACGAGCGTTTACAAATGCTTTAAACAAAAACAGGCGGCATAAATGCCGCCTGTTCCTGTGAATTCTTGATTACTGATTCTTTGAAACGTAATCGATCGCTGCTTGAACAGTAGTGATCTTTTCAGCTTCTTCGTCAGGGATCTCGGTATCAAACTCTTCTTCTAGAGCCATAACCAATTCAACAGTGTCTAGAGAATCCGCACCTAAATCGTCTACAAAAGAAGCAGCTGATTTAACGTCTTCTTCTTTAACGCCAAGTTGCTCGATGATGATTTTCTTTACACGTTCTTCGATGTTGCTCATTAGTTTTCTTTCCTATTCAAATTACGCACTTGCGTAAGATTGCGAGTAGTTTATTCGAATTAGATAACAATGCAAGCTTAGATTTTGTGGTCTAACCACAAAAATTAACATTGAATTGTCACTAACACTGACTCAAATGAAGGTAGTTACCTACCTATCGCTCTTAAACCATGTACATACCGCCATTCACATGCAAAGTTTCACCTGTGATATAAGCGGCTGAATCCGAGGCCAAAAACAATACTGCATTGGCAATTTCTTGTGCTTGCCCTAATCGTTCCATCGGAACTTGCGACATAATAGCTTGTTGCTGCTCAGCTGTCAGCTCATCTGTCATATCTGTCTGAATAAATCCAGGTGCAATAGCATTCACTGTTATTTGACGAGATGCAACCTCTCTTGCAAGAGATTTTGTAAATCCAATCAAACCCGCTTTTGCAGCTGAGTAATTCACTTGGCCTGCATTGCCCATTGTTCCTACAACTGAACCAATGCTGATTATACGTCCGAAACGTTTTTTCATCATAGATCGCATTACGGGTTTAGACAATTTAAATAACGATGTCAAATTGGTATCGATAATATCTTGCCATTCATCGTCTTTCATTCGCATCAATAAATTATCACGTGTAATACCCGCATTATTGATAAGAATATCAACTTCACCTGCTTTTTCTTTGATCTGGCTATATAAATCAGCGACTGACTGATTGTCTGTCACATTTAACACCATCCCAAAGCCTTTGTCACCTAAGTACGCTTGAATTGCTGCAGCACCTTTTTCACTGGTTGCGGTCCCAATAACCATCGCACCCGCTTGGACTAGCGACTCAGCAATCGCACGACCAATACCACGGCTTGCACCTGTTACCAGAGCAACCTTACCGTCTAAACTAATGCTAAAGCTCATATCAACTCCTTTATTCGACTAATGTTGCAAATGAAGCAACATCATTGACCGCTTGAGCGGAAATCGATTTATTAATTCTTTTTGTTAAACCGGTTAATACTTTACCTGGTCCGCATTCAATTAATTTTGTAACACCTTGTGTTGTCATAAATTCAACCGTTTCGCTCCAGCGTACTGGACAATACAATTGACGAACTAAGGCATCTTTAATTGCATTGGCATCGATTGGCATTGCCACATCAACATTGTTAACAACATTAATTGTTGGCTGAGAAAATGTCATCTCAGTCAATGCTTTAGCTAATTCATCTGCCGCAGGCTTCATTAATGCACAGTGTGATGGCACGCTAACAGGTAACGCAACGGCCATTTTGGCACCTGCAGCTTTACAGGCAGCAGCAGCACGTACAACAGCAGCTTTCTCACCGGCGATAACCACTTGACCAGGGCTGTTGTAATTAACAGGGCTGACCACATGACCGTCTGCAGACTCTGCGCAAGCTTGTGCAATCGCATCATCATCAAGGCCAATAATAGCAAACATAGCACCAGAACCTGCAGGCACAGCTTGTTGCATTAATTTTCCGCGTAGTTCAACTAATTTAACGGCATCGGCAAATTCAATCACATCAGCACACACTAGGGCAGAATACTCCCCAAGACTATGGCCTGCTAGCAAAGAAGGCATAGGTTTGTTAGACGCTTTATATGCACGCCAAATGGCCACGCTTGCCGTCAGTAATGCAGGCTGAGTTTTATCTGTTTCATTTAAAGTCTCAGCGGGACCATTGGCCACTAAATCCCATAAATCATAACCTAAAGCGTTACTGGCTTCGGCAAAAGTTTGCCCAATGATGTCATTAGATTGAGCCAATTCAGCTAACATTCCTACGGCCTGTGAACCTTGACCAGGAAATACAAAAGCAACATTTTTCATAAACGCTTACCTGTATAAAAATTAATGTAAATATTTAAAAACGAATTAATGCACTACCCCAAGCAAAACCACCACCAAAAGCTTCAAGCAATAATAATTGCCCACGCTGAATTCTGCCATCACGAACAGCTTCATCAAGCGCAATAGGCACCGAGGCGGCAGACGTATTACCGTGCCTTGCTAGCGTCAGTACAACTTTATCTAAGCTCATATTCAATTTTTTGGCTGTAGCATTAATAATCCGGAAATTCGCCTGATGTGGGACGAGCCAATCAATTTCTGATTTATCGACATTATTAAGGCGCAAGGTTTCGGTGACCACATTAGACAACTGTGTTACCGCAACCTTAAACACATCGTTGCCTTTCATTGTCATAAAGCCGACAGCTTCAGAACTTTCATTAGCACGAGGAGGGAAAGAGCATTTTAATAAATCCCCTTGGCTGCCATCGGCATAAATGTGAGTCGCAATAATACCTGGAGCGTCACTTGCACCAATAACGGCGGCACCGGCACCATCACCAAATAATATGACAGTAGAGCGATCTGCAGGATCACACATTCGTGATAATACATCTGCGCCAATCACTAATACTTTTCTGGCGGCACCCGTTTTAACAAATTGATCCGCTACCGATAATGCATAAATAAAACCAGAGCATGCTGCGGCAATATCAAAGGCTGGAATATTTTTAATGCCCAATAAGGCTTGAATTTCACATGCTGCTGCAGGAAATGCGTTTGACGCACTGGTGGTTCCACAAACAATCATATCCAGATCACTTGCTTCGATACCGGCCATTTCAAGCGCTTTTAATGCAGCCTGATGACCCATGGTTGAAACCGATTCGTCTGTTGCAGCAATGCGCCGCTCAGAAATACCGGTTCTGTCTACAATCCATTGATCAGTGGTTTCAACCATTTTTTCGAGATCTTGATTGCTACGAACTTGCACAGGCAGATAGCTACCTGTTCCGAGAATTTTTGTATGCATATATGAGATCAGCTATTGATGTCTAAAAGAATCGACTCCAAACGATCTTTAATCATTTCAGGAAGACGACGTTTTGCTTCTGTTGCTGCTAAATTTAATGCTTGTAAAAATGCAGCTTCATCCGCGTTACCATGACTCTTTACTACTATTCCGCGCAATCCTATCAGACTTGCACCGTTATAGTGGTCGGGGTTCATCTTACTGAGAACAGCTTGTATACGAGGAGCGATAAGTTTGGAGAGTAAACGTACAAAAAAACCGTCATTTAAACCGCGTTTTAATTGATGCACTAATAACTTTGCAATGCCTTCGGAGGTTTTGAGGGTTATGTTGCCCACAAAACCGTCACAAACAATCACATCAACATTACCAGTATAAATTTCATCGCCTTCAACAAAACCAATATAATTAACTTGATCTGTGTGCTGCAAAAGCTGTCCGGCTTGTTGAACTTGATCGTTACCTTTAATTTCTTCAATACCGACATTCAATAATGCCACTTTCGGGCGTGCTTTTTTATGCACGGCTTCACATAACACTGAGCCCATAATCGCAAATTGAAATAAGGTCTCTGAATCACAAGAGACATTTGCACCTAAGTCGAGTAAATAAACCGGTTTTCCACTCATTGCGGGTAAACAAGACACAAGTGCAGGCCTATCAATGCCCGGTAGTGTTTTTAACAAAACCTTGGCCATTGCCATTAACGCACCTGTATTGCCAGCACTTACACAAGCTGCAGCTTTTCCGTCTCGTACGAGTTCAAGGGCAAGTCTCATTGAACTGTTTTTGCGTGAACGCAAAGCGTGAATAGGTCTATCACACATGGTGACTACTTCGGTGGTGTGAACGATTTCGATACGTTCTAAATCAGCAGAAGGACTTTGAAGTAAATATTTTTCTATCTCGGTTTGATTACCAACCAAAATAATATTGAGGGTGCTATGAAATTTCAATGCCTGCAAGGCTGCAGGCACTGTCACGTGGGGGCCATGGTCACCCCCCATCGCATCTAACGCAAGCGTCAGATTTATCATCAGATTAACAACAAATTACTTGTTGATAACCTTTTTACCGCGGTAAAAACCATCAGCAGTCACATTGTGACGTAGATGTAATTCACCGCTAGTTGCGTCTACTGATAATTGAGCTGTGCTCAATGAATCATGTGAACGACGCATGCCGCGCTTTGAACGTGATTTTTTATTCTGTTGTACAGCCATTGGACCTGTCTCCTACGATTACTTGCTCTTCAGTTTTTCTAACACTGCAAACGGATTTGGACGCTCCTCATGAGCGGGGTCGATCTCGCCTACAACTATATCTTTCGATCCTGACTTACAATTATTATCTTCGTGCATCGGGATGATCGGCATAGCGACTATCAATTCATCTTCAATCAATTGATGCAGACGTATTTCACCAATCTCATTACACTCAATTGGGTCATACGCATCCGGGAGCTCATCGATTTCTGCCTCAGTCTTACAAGGACTAAAACAAAAGTCGACCGTAACCTCGGTAGTAAATTGTGTCATGCAACGTTGACATAGCAGAGTGAGCTCCGTCACAGCCTTCCCGCGAAGGTAGACTATCCCCTGTAAATCGACGCCACATTCCAACGACACAACTACGTCGGAACAGTCGCCGGCACATAACTCGCTTAATCGCTTTAGTTGCTTGCCTAAAATAATACCTTCGTATCGAAGGCCACTTGAGGCAGCGCGTATAGGATCAATTGAAACCGGTATCTTTACTGTTTGCATAAGGCGCGCATATTATAGTTTGAAAACGCTGGAGTCAAAGAAAATTTCCGTAAAAATACGGTAAACACACCTAACAAGTCACATTAGGCACTCTTTTATCCGGCATTGAATTTGAAAGTTGGCGAATTTTACCGAACCCGACTCCATCGCACAAGCATTACTCGGTGAAAAATGCTCCATTTGACGCAATGAATACAGTAAACTGAGTAATAATTGCCTCTCAACAAAAATACAGTGACATATAATCAATGAAATTCAATCTTGTATTAGCCTCTACCTCACCTTTTCGTCAGCAGTTATTACAAAAATTAATGCTCCCATTTGACTGTATTAACCCCAATATTGACGAAAAACCAAAAGAAAATGAGGTGGCAACAGAATTAGTTCAAAGGCTCGCGGAACAAAAGGCCTTAGCGGGAGCTAAATTAGTCACACCAAACGCGCAAATGCAATTGATAATAGGCTCAGATCAAGTTGCTGTTATTAATGGTCAAATTATTGGTAAACCCCACACTGTCGATAATGCTGTTGCACAGCTATTAGCAGCATCAGGTCAAGCCATAACGTTTTATACTGGACTTGCCGTCTACAATCAGTCTACTCAGCAGATGTTGTCTTGTATTGAACCGTTTACTGTTCATTTTAAATCTCTATCTGAAGCGCAAATACGTCGCTACATCGAAATTGAACAGCCATTATATTGTGCTGGGAGTTTTAAAAGTGAAGGGCTTGGTATTGCATTATTTAGTCGCCTAGAAGGTGATGACCCGAACACATTGATAGGACTACCTTTGATTAAATTAATCGAATTACTTCACCACCATGGTGTTGATGTACTTTCTGATTAACAAGATTAAAACGGTGCTAGGTATGGGGCAAACTGTGGGCCTTAATCAACGGTGATTTAGGCCCCAAGACATATCACTAAAGATAACGAGAGATAGCTAAAGGTTGATCGACTACAGCTAAAGGGTTAAGCATTTGCAGCCTGACTTCATCATGTGCACCATAACTGACACCAATGCTGGCCATATTTGCATTATTTGCCATAGTTAAGTCATGAATTGAATCACCAATCATAATGGCTTTACCTGCATTTATATCAAAATGATTAAGTAAAGCATGAAGCATTTCAGGATGAGGCTTACTTTGTGCGTCACTTGCACAACGGGTGGCATGAAAGTATTGCCCAAGCCCAGTCAATTCCAACACCTTATCCAACCCATCACGCGCTTTACCAGTAGCAATCGCCAATTGATAACCCGCATCATAAAGCTGTTTAATCAGTACCTCTACCCCATCAAATAATGGTGTTGGATAAGTGCTGGCTAAGTGATGGCGTCGATAACAATCGATAATTTGCTGAGGATTTTGATGCTCAGCAAATAAAATGGGCATAATGTTAGGTAAAGATAAACCGATGACATCCCTTACAGCTTGTTCGGTTGGCATCGGTAAAGTTAACTCTTGCGCCACACTTTGCATACAAGAAACAATTTTACCCACGGTATCCATCAACGTGCCATCCCAATCAAAAATGACTAAATCGAATGCTTTATCTTTAATATCCAATGCTATGCCCTACTCCAATGATTAACAACAGCCTAACCTTAGGCTCTTTTTAGTTTATCGAGCGTATTCAGTAATACTTTGTCGAGTGGCGCTTTAACTTGCATTACTTCATTGTTTTCAGGATGAGTGAACTTAAGTTCTGCTGCATGTAAAAACAGTCGATCTAAGCCTAATTCTCTCATACTGTTATCGAATTGTTGTTCACTGTATTTATCATCGCAGGCGATTGCATGCCCAGTATACTGGCAATGAACCCGAATTTGATGGGTACGTCCAGTAACAGGGCTTGCTTTAACGAGAGTGCAGCCTTGATAACGTTGCATGATTTTATAACGCGTTTCAGATTCTTTACCCTCTTTATTAACCCGCACGATACGTTCGCCCGACTTTAAGGTGATTTTTAACAGCGGTGCTTTCACCACTCTATCACTTGCTTGCCACTCACCGCGCACTAAAGCTAAATAATCTTTTTGCATGGTTTTACTACGGAGCTGTTCATGCAAGTGTTTTAGTGCACTGCGCTTTTTAGCCACAAGTAACACACCTGAAGTGTCTTTATCTAATCGATGAACTAACTCTAAAAACTTTTGTTGTGGACGCAGCGAACGTAAGCCTTCAATCACACCATAATCAACACCACTTCCCCCATGTACCGCAATTCCAGCAGGCTTGTTCAGCACAATTAAATGATTGTCTTCATGGATAATACGCTCTTCGAGTTGTGACACTCTTGATAAATTAGCAGAAGGAGCTTTACGATTATCCTTTTCAGCAACTCGAACTGGTGGCACACGAACAATGTCGCCAATTTGCAATTTGTACTCAGGTTTAATGCGCTTTTTATTCACACGCACTTCCCCTTTACGCACGATTCGATAAATCATGCTTTTAGGGACGCCTTTTAATTTGGTTAGTAAAAAATTATCGATGCGTTGTTCAAAATGATCTTCGTCGATAGTCACGTATTCAACTTGGGGGGTAGTTTCAGTATTCATGATGCGCCATATAGTGGTTACCCTATTAGTGTACCTTATCTTACAAATGCTTGGCTATTGCCACATCAGACTTGGAATAAATACACGAAAGAATATTGGCTTTTGATTGCTGAAAATACTGTTT
Source organism: Shewanella sp. A22 (assembly GCF_053850585.1). Taxonomy (NCBI): domain Bacteria; kingdom Pseudomonadati; phylum Pseudomonadota; class Gammaproteobacteria; order Alteromonadales; family Shewanellaceae; genus Shewanella; species Shewanella sp. A22. The sequence continues at coordinate 8,942 of NZ_JBSQBN010000027.1, read as the reverse complement.
GTTGCTATATTTGCGCACAGGTCGAGAGTAAACAGTGGATAAAGTGTTCACAACTTTCACCAAATGCGAAAAACCAACAGTTAAAAAAATGAACGTTACCGGTAGCAACTCATTGATTTGCAAATTACATTTAATAAAAAACGACAAAAACCGTTTGTGTAATTAAACCGTAAGTATTTAATAATGAATTTAATTTAACTGTAGTAAATCGCCCCAAATTCGAACAACATTTTAGCTTGTTATCAAACAAACCGATTCGACTTGGGCATTAACGGATTAAAATACCATAATTTATGGGGTTGGTTGTAATTCAACGAATTCCTTGTTTTTGTAAACATTAGAAAATAAGCCATAAATAGGATGCGACACGCAGTGATTGCGTTTTACAGCAATGAGCACCTAAATTGCCTGGATCTAACCGCGAGGTTACACCGATTAATTCAGGCCCGTAATGCAGAAAAATCGTGTTGTTTGATGACCTTATTTAGAAGAATCACGTCATCATGAAACGTATGTTAATTAATGCAACTCAATCAGAAGAGTTGCGCGTAGCCCTAGTAGATGGGCAACAGCTGTATGATTTAGACATTGAAAGTCCTGGTCACGAACAGAAAAAATCAAATATCTATAAAGGTAAAATCACTCGCGTAGAACCATCACTTGAAGCCGCATTTGTTGATTACGGTGCAGAGCGTCATGGTTTCTTGCCTCTCAAAGAAATTGGTCGTGAATACTTCCCTAAAGGTTATTCATTCCAAGGTCGTCCTAACATCAAAGAAGTGGTACAAGAAGGCCAAGAAGTCATTGTTCAGATTGATAAAGAAGAACGTGGCAACAAAGGTGCTGCACTCACCACGTTTATAAGCCTAGCCGGTTCATACCTTGTATTAATGCCTAACAACCCTCGTGCAGGCGGAATATCTCGTCGTATTGAAGGTGATGAACGCACTGAATTAAAAGAAGCAATGGCAGAGCTTGAAGTGCCCAATGGCATGGGGCTAATTGTACGTACTGCTGGAGTTGGCAAAGAGTCAACTGAATTAAAGTGGGACTTAAAAGTTCTACAGCATCACTGGGATGCCATTCAAGAAGCGGCTCAAAGTAAAGCGGCACCATTTTTGATTCACCAAGAAAGTAATGTAATAGTGCGCGCGATTCGTGACTATTTACGTCGTGATGTTGGCGAAATTCTTATCGATCACCCACGTATTTTCGAAGAAGCCAAATTGCACATTGGTTTGGTTCGCCCTGATTTTGTCGAACGTGTAAAGCTATACGATTCTGAAGTACCATTATTTACTCACTTCCAAATAGAATCTCAAATTGAATCTGCGTTTCAACGTGAAGTGCGTTTACCTTCTGGTGGCTCTATTGTTATTGACCCAACAGAAGCGTTAACGTCAATTGATATCAACTCTGCCCGCGCAACAAAGGGTGGCGATATTGAAGAAACTGCACTTAACACAAACCTAGAAGCTGCTGATGAAATTGCTCGTCAATTACGTCTACGTGATTTAGGCGGTTTAGTGGTTATCGACTTTATTGATATGACGCCTGTGCGCCATCAACGTGAAGTTGAAAACCGTTTACGCGATGCCGTTCATCATGACCGTGCACGTGTGCAATTAGGTCGTATCTCTCGTTTCGGCTTAATGGAAATGTCGCGTCAACGTTTACGTCCATCACTTGAAGAGTCAGCGGCGCATTTATGTCCACGCTGTCATGGCCAAGGTACGATTCGTAGTACGGAATCACTCGCGCTTTCTATCTTACGTTTAATGGAAGAAGAAGCGATTAAAGAAAACACCACTCAAATCGAAGCCATTGTGCCGGTTGATGTGGCGGCGTTCTTGTTAAACGAAAAGCGTAAAGCAATTCGTATTACTGAAGAACGCCACGAAGTTGAAGTGTACGTGATCCCAGACGCACACATGAATACCCCTGAATATCGTGTTGTTCGTCGTAAAAGCGATGACGAAGTCAGCGAGTCAAGCTATAAGCGTGTTGATACACCTGCGGCAGCCTTGTATGAACCACGTAAACTTGAGCGTGCAGCATCACCAGAACCTGCATTAAAAGGATTTGCGGCACCGCAGAAAACGCCAGCCGTTGAAACGGCAACCAGCCCTGTAGCAAAAGCTCCTACGGCTTCGGCGCCAAGTCAACCAAGTTTCTTTACGCGCATCGTAGCAACTATTAGCGCCTTATTCTCTGATAGCAGCAAAGAAGCCAAAGACACTAAAACCAATACTCAGACAAAAGACAATAACCAATCAAACAATCGTCGCCCTCGTCGTAATGACAGCCGCAACGATAACGCTAATCGTAATGACAAACGCAATGACAGCCGTCGTCAGCGTAATGACAACGATAAGCAAAAAGAAAGTGTCGAACCACGCACTCGTAATAAGCGTAATGACCGTAACAATAAAAACAGCGCTCAAGACGACAACACAAGAAATAAACCACGTAATGAGAAAGTAGATAAACCATTATCACAAACCAACGCACCTAAAGTTGCTGACGCTAAAGCCAGTACTGAAAAGTCACCTAAACAAGAAGCTGCTCGTGAGCGCCGTCAGCGTCGTAATCTACGTCGTAAAGTTCGTATCGAAAATGAACAAAACGAAGATGCTGTAGTAAAAGCAACGGATGTTAATACTGCAACAAATCATGAAAATGATAACGTTGTAGCAACGGCTAACGAACCTGAAACGAAAAAAGCGGAAGCAAAAGTATCTGAAAACAAATCAGAAACGAAAGCTGCACCTCGTAGCCGTCGTCAGCCACGTAAAGACCGAAATGAATCGTCTACTGAAACGCAAAGTACGGCCAATGTCACTGCAGACAAAGCAGAGCAAACCGCTGTGGCAACAGAGACACCTCAAGAGGTTAATGCCGAGCTTGCTAACAAAGAAACAAAAGTAAAAGCAAATACAGTAGAGCCTGACCAAAAAGATAAGCAATTACCTGTTGTCACAACACCTATTGCAGATACAACAAACCAAGATACATCAGTTGAAAATACTGAAGCAACATCTACTGAAAGCGATGAAGCATCAAACACTGATGAAACAACTGAAGGTCGTGAAGGTCAACGTCGTAGTCGTCGCAGTCCTCGTCATCTTCGAGCAGCAGGCCAACGTCGCCGTCGAGATGATAGTGACTCAGCTCAACCAGCGGTATTTACTTCTGTTGATGAGCTGGAAAAACAACTAGATGCTGAGCAATCACAAACTAAACCGTCTGCGACTAAAGCAGACCAACCTACAGAAGTGAAAGTGGACGAAACGTCATCTGAAACACAAGTCGCTCCAGTTGACGTTATAGCGGAAACCAAAGTGGTAGAGACTCCTGCCGTAGAAGCAAAAGTGGAAACTAAAGCGGTAGAGACTCCTGCCGTAGAAGCAAAAGTGGAAACCAAAGCTGTTGAACCTGTTGTTGAAGTAAAAGCTGCCGAGCCAGTTGCACAACCAACTGCTGAAAAAGTGATTGAACCAACCAAGGTTGTAGAGCAACCAGTTGTTTCTGTAACGGCTGAAGTGGAAGTTAAAGCTGAAACCATCAATGCAGAACCTGCACGAAACATCGAGGGTGAAAAAGCAGTTTCATCAAATGCCTCTGCGCCTATGGCAAAACCTGCTGCAATTACACGCAAGGCTAAACCAGAAACCACGCCAGAAATTAAAGTCGATGTTAGTAAAACTGCACCGGCAGATACGGCACCTAAAGTAGCAGCCAAAACCAGTCGCTTTGGTTCTATGGTGTCATCTGATATGACTAAACCAACTGTCGACGTGCGTGAGCAACAAGCCGTACCGCAAGGACGTTCTTATGAGGCGCAAACAGCTGAATCCAATACGCCAAAAGCGGCAATGGGTAATAGCGCATCATCTGGCATGGCTCGCCCAGGTAAATAATAGGTAACAATCCCAAGCTGTCATAAAAAGGGGCGATTGAGAAATCAATCGCCCCTTTTCTATTGTAAACAACAGACTCATCAACTCCAAATCCATTCCTTATGTAATCAATAGAGTCATACCAGTCTCATTAAATATCTGGTCAGTTCACATATTTAATAGGATTGGTATCACTTATGCTTTATCGTTTAAGAGGGTATTGTTTTATAATGTTTACTCCCTTATAAAACAATACAACAACGCAATAAATAAGAACTAACGTTTACGTTTATCTGCAAATTTACTCATCACTTTATCAAATTTTGGCTTAACCACTAATTGGCAATATGGTTGTTCTCCATGCTGACTAAAATAGTCATCATGGAAGTTTTCTGCTGGATAAAAATAATCAAATGTGACGACTTCTGTCACAATGGGTTTTGGCCAAACATGTTGCGCAGTTAACGCTTCAATAAAAGCTGTCGCCATATCAACCTGTTCACTCGTATGAGTAAAAATCACCGAACGATATTGTGGCCCTTTGTCATTACCCTGCTGATTTAATGTCGTCGGATCATGGCTTTCAAATAGCACTGTTAATAACGTCTCATAACTTATTACGCTTGGGTCAAACTCAATGTGGATCACTTCTGCATGACCTGTACGGCCAGAACAAACTGCATCATAATTAGCATCTTTTGCATCCCCCCCACAATAACCCGACTTAACACTCAATACGCCATTCAACTGGGAAAAAATAGCTTCTACACACCAAAAGCACCCTGCGCCAAAAGTAGCTTTTTGTTTACGTGTAACGGCAGTTGTTTTGTCTAGCTTTTCTAATGGTCTGAATTCCATCGATACAGAGTTAACACAGTGACGAATATTTTTTTCAGTCAACAATTCACCCTCAAACACATGACCTAAATGACCTCCGCATTCATGACAAGTAATTTCGGTTCGGCGGCCATCTGCGTCTATAGTGCGCTTAACAGCCCCTTCTATTTCATCATCAAATGCAGGCCAGCCACAGTGAGCATTAAACTTATGTTCACTTTTATATAACGGTGCATGGCACTTTTTACACAAATACACCCCTTGAAGATCATGATCGACAAATTCACCGCTAAAAGGACGTTCGGTACCTTTCTGTTCAATAACGTATTTTTCAAATTCGGTTAAATTATTCATAGCTTGCTCTCATTAAGTTGTTTGTCACCTTGATAAAGAATACGCGTGATCTTCAGCACCAGTTCAACCTGCGTTATTTGAATGCACGCAAAGAATTGCGACAAAGTGTGACTAAGGTTAACATTGCAGTGGGTCAACACACTAATAAGAAATATATAATGAAACTGAATACAATTGATTACTTAGCACCAGATAGTGCTGAGCGCTTTGTCGAGTCACTTCGTGAAACGGGTTTTGGGGTCTTATCAAACCACCCAATCCAAAAACAACTTGTCGAGAACATTTACCAAGAATGGTACGAGTTCTTTCAGTCAGAATACAAAAATGATTTTTTGTTTAAAGCTGAAACCCACGATGGTTTTTTCCCATCTTCAATATCAGAAACCGCCAAAGGCAACACCGTAAAAGACATCAAAGAATATTATCATGTGTATCCTTGGGGGCGTATTCCTGATTCACTCAGAACTAATATCCTTGCTTACTACGAGCACGCCAATGGGTTAGCATCGGAACTACTCAGTTGGATTGAAAAGTATACTCCGCCAGAAATTGCCGTTAAGTTTTCAATTCCACTACCGGATATGATTGCCAACAGTCAAAAAACATTATTGCGTATTTTGCACTATCCTCCTATGAAGGGTAATGAAGAGATGGGCGCTATCCGTGCGGCTGCGCACGAAGACATTAACTTAATAACCTTGTTACCCGCTGCTAACGAACCTGGGTTACAAGTTAAAGCCAAAACAGGTGAATGGATTGATGTACCAAGTGATTTTGGTAGCATCATTATTAATATTGGTGACATGTTACAAGAAGCATCAGGCGGCTATTTCCCGTCAACCTCACATAGAGTCGTTAACCCCGAAGGCACTGATAAAACTAAATCTCGTATTTCATTACCCTTGTTTTTACACCCAACCCCTGAAGTGGTGTTATCTGAGCGCTATACTGCAGATAGCTACTTAATGGAAAGATTACGTGAATTAGGCGTAATTTAATTTGGTTTACCATAGATACCAAGCGTCTTAGGACGCTTTTTTTATGTTTTTCCACACCTAACAAGGTACAATAACACTTTTATATTTATTCGTTTTAGCATTCGGTTATAAGGCAACATCATGGCAATTCAGTGGTATCCAGGACACATGCACAAAGCACGTAAAGAGATTGAAGAGGCTATGCCTCAAGTGGATCTCGTTATTGAAGTGCTCGACGCACGTATACCTTACAGCAGTGAAAACCCTATGGTGTCACAATTACGTGGTGATAAACCCTGCATTAAATTACTGAATAAATCAGATTTAGCAGACCCAGAAATAACGGCTCAATGGATTGAGTACTTAGAACGTGAACAAGGCGTCAAGGCGTCAGCCATCACAACCTTGCAACCCGCTATGGTCAAAAGTATCCCAGACCTTTGCCGTAAACTGGTACCTCATCGTGACATTGTAGAAAAAGACATCCGCACCATGATTATGGGTATTCCTAACGTTGGTAAGTCAACAATTATTAACACCCTAGCCGGCCGCACTATTGCAAAAACAGGTAATGAACCTGCCGTCACTAAAAATCAACAACGGATTAATCTACGAAATGGTATCGTTTTGTCGGACACTCCCGGTATTTTATGGCCTAAAGTAGATAACGAAGCCAGTAGCTACCGTTTAGCCGTAACAGGGGCAATTAAAGATACCGCAATGGAGTATGAAGATGTCGCAATGTTTGCTGCAGAATATTTTCTTAAAGCTTACCCTGAGGAAATTTGTGCTCGCTATAAACTTAAATCTTTACCAAATAGTGATATTGAATTACTCGAGGCGATTAGCCGCTCACGTGGAGCACTTCGTCCCGGTGCGCGAGTCGATTACCATAAAGTCTCCGAATTATTATTGCATGAATATCGTTCAGGAAAAATCGGCTTATTAAGCCTTGAAACACCCGCTATGGCTGAGAAAGAAAAAATCGAAGTAGCACGCAAACAAGCCGAAAAAGAAGCAATAAAACAACAAAAAATTGAACAAGAAAAACTAAAACGCTCAGGTAAGCGTCACAATGATTAATCGTATTTTCGACTAATTTGACCATAGCCGTAATTAAGGAAGCCTGTTACTTATCGTTTTATTATGTGAAGTTTACATTCTATTTTTTGCTGAAGCCAGTTGCGTTGCTAATGCTGCAAGGCTGGTTTCAAGTAAATCAATGACCAACTCAAACCCGCTATCTCCACCATAATAAGGATCTGGTACGTCTCGTACACCACCATCAGAAAACGCTAAAATCAAGTGTAATTTATAGTGAAAATGACGTGGGCAGCGCTCAAGTAAATCAGTCAAATTACTTTCATCAGCAGCTAAAATCAAATCAAATGCTTCAAAGTCGCTATCGCAAACCTGCCTTGCCTTCATACCTGAAAAATTTAGTCCGCGCTTGCTTCCCACTTCAACACTCCGCTTATCGGGTTTGTTTCCCTGATGGTAAGCAATCGTTCCAGCAGAATCTATATGAAGGTGTAAATCAAATAACTTAGCTTGTCGCGTAAATACAGCCTCGGCAGTGGGCGAACGACAAATATTGCCCATACACACAAACAACACTGAAGAGACACTTGCTAAGTATTCTTTATCAATCAATATCTTATACCTTTTAACATTTTAATTTTTTGAAATCACTTGTTATTTAAGAAAAATTTTGATTTTACCTGTCATTATTGTTGCGGCCGTTCTCGCAAAAAAGTAGCAAAACGCGGCGTGCCCTTTTGAGTAAAGCCTAAATATTGATACGTTATCCTAGTACCTATCGCCGGTGGATTACGTCTTTGTTGATCACTAAACCCACTACCAATATTAAACACGACACCTTGCTGAGTTTTAACCGTTAACGCACCTAATTGCCCTTGGTATTTCCCTTTACCCTCGGTATGTCCAATGACCACGGCTTCTGCATCATATTTGGGTTTTAGTTTTACAATATATTTGCTTCTTCCAACAGTATAAAAGGCTTGACGATAATGCAACATCAAGCCTTCACCACCAGCGGAAACAACCTTGTCTAGTTCAATAAGTAATACATCTGTACTTGGGAGTATTTGTTGAGAAATCACTTGTAAATGAGCAGAGCCCACCTGCGAGACTAATTGTTTCATCATATGATAACGCGCTTCAAATGGTGCGTGGTATTCCGGTAAATCAAATAGCATAAATTTAACATCTTGCCAATCATTGTCCTGAGTCTCTTTTCGCCTAACCAATGATGATATTTGTTCAAACTGCCCACGCCCTAACCATAATTCTCCATCCATAGGATAATCAGGAAATCCTTGCGTGAACCACATAGGCAACGACACAGAACGACCACTTCGAGTCAACATTTGCTTACCATCCCAATAGCCGCGAACACCATCAAGCTTTTCACTAATCAAGTAATCAGCTACGTCAAGATCATCCGAGTATTGACTTGCAAGTTGAATAGCAGGTTTAGGCAGTATTTCACTATGGCAGGTTAAACTACTAAGCAATAATAAACTTAGACAAAAAAATCGAAAAACACTCAACATACGCAATCCTTGCAAACTGTATTAAACCTCATGGCATTGTTAAGCCTAGTACATATCATGCAACCCCGCTTTCATAGACGAACTCACAGAATCATCATTATACCAATCCTATTAAATATGTGATCTTTCAGCGGGAGTTCAAAGTGCTGTAGGCAAGGCAGATGATTGAAGCGAATAGTGATTCTATTTTGAAAGTATCTAACGAAGCATAAAGGACTTTGAAACCCGCCAGAATGGAGTCTCTCAGGTATTCCACTTCTGTGTTACATCGATTTAAAAGGCAACAACCATTTCTACAT
>NZ_JBSQBN010000253.1:0-1048 GCF_053850585.1 Shewanella sp. A22 | reverse complement strand
CAACGACATGTAAGTGATTGCTCATCACTGCATAAGCACAAATATCAATAGCAAAGATGGTAGCAAGTTCAAGTATACGAGAATCAACCCATTCACGCCGATGCTCAAAATTCTCGCCTGTCGAGTTGTCGATACCACACAAAAAGGCTTTACGCACAACACGCGAACAACAATGATAAAAAGGAGTGTCTTCTAAGCTAACGATAGTTTGTCTTGGTCTGGCCATGTTATTAGTTCACACAAAAAGGCTTTACGCACAACACGCGAACAACAATGATAAAAAGGAGTGTCTTCTAAGCTAACGATAGTTTGTCTTGGTCTGGCCATCTTCAATTACCATTTTTAAAGGGTAAATAAAGCGTAGTTCACTGCTCGTTATTTAGCCAGTAATCGTGGGTGGCCATGTTATTTTGATTTTGAATTCATATCTACATACTCGACTGACGGCTAACGCCCAAAACAGCGGCGCATTTATGCGTCCGCCTGCTTTTGCTTGATACTCATTGAGCCCCCTCCCTAGCAAGCCGCATCAGCGGTATGCTTAAGGTGACTAAACCAACAGGAGAAAGCTCAATGAGATTTTATAATAACTCACATCCATACTACTGTGGTATCGATTTACATGCACGTTTACTTTATGTCTGTATCATTGATTCTAAAGGGGAAGTTGTAGCTCATAAAAAGATAGGTGCCAGTAAAGATGACTTATTACTCATCCTCGAACCCTATATCGGCAATGTGATTGTCGGGGTTGAGTGCATGCATTGTTGGTATTGGGTGTCAGACTGGTGTGCTGAACTTGGGATTTATTTTATCTTAGGCCATGCACTGTACATGAAGGCGATTCACGGTGGTAAAACCAAAAATGATAAAGTCGATTCCTTTAAAATTGCCACACTACTGCGTGGTGGTAACTTTCCCATAGCTTATGATTACCCAAGTGAAATGCGCGCAGCTCGTGATCTACTGCGCCGAAGAATGAAGATTGTCCGTCACGGGGCCATGCTCAAAGGCCATGTGGTTAATACCAACAGCCAATACAATTTAC
>NZ_JBSQBN010000252.1:0-1176 GCF_053850585.1 Shewanella sp. A22 | reverse complement strand
CATCTAACGAAGCATAAAGGACTTTGAAACCCGCCAGAATGGAGTCTCTCAGGTATTCCACTTCTGTGTTACATCGATTTAAAAGGGAACAACCATTTCTACATCAATGTGCCTTGAATTGAAAAACTTGAGAGACTCTGAATTGACCAGATATTTAATGAGATTGGTATTAAAGCGATTGTTTGGTTTTGATGTATAAAATGCGGCGGCAGGCTTTTCGTTGCTAATACTTTGCCACAAGCTCATTTGATAAAGATTCTACACACCGTTTATTTAATCCTACCAAGCTACTTTAGTGGCTTCTTTCTGCAGTATTTTTGTTTACTCATTTTGTTCTACTTTCTTGAAAAATGCTGTTCAATATATCAGTAATATTCACATTGAAATATTAAAAGAGGCAAAACGACATAAAAAAAACCCACTTTATTCAAGTGGGCTAAATAATTTGCAATCAACAAATTTAAGGAAGGAAGTCAAGCATAAGAACCAGCAATAACTGAGGTATTGGGTTACATCAGTGTAGAGTTCTTTGTTTTCAACATCTGAATCGGATGCGTCCTGAAAACGAGGTAATAATAGAATGAATACACTAACGGTGACAAACTAGAAAAATTACGGTTTAGCATTAGCAAAACTAATGAAAAACTAAACTTTTGAATGTCATAAATTTACTCTAATCGTTTTGTATAGGGGTTTTTCAGGTTGTTATCTATATTTGGTGCATAATTATTCGCATTAGTTAATGGCGGAACTGTGTTATTTAACAAATGGCTATCATTCATCTTAGTTTATGGTGTTTTTAAGTGACGATAACCGGACTTTATTTCGATTTTATATTATCAATATTGGACAAAATCATTGAAGTATATTTTCACATCTGAAATATCAATCTGTAACAGTATGAACAAACTAGGGGGGAGGTTTGATTATTCATTTTCACTAGCATTGACTCGTTACACTAACTCATTCGAGTGGCCAAATATATGCAGGATAATCTTGGCATGTGATACCAATCTCATTAAATATCTGGTCAGTTCAGAGTCTCTCAAGTTTTTCAATTCAAGGCACATTGATGTAGAAATGGTTGTTGCCTTTTAAATCGATGTAACACAGAAGTGGAATACCTGAGAGACTCCATTCTGGCGGGTTTCAAAGTCCTTTATGCTTCGTTAGATG
>NZ_JBSQBN010000026.1:0-41508 GCF_053850585.1 Shewanella sp. A22 | reverse complement strand
ATCTAACGAAGCATAAAGGACTTTGAAACCCGCCAGAATGGAGTCTCTCAGGTATTCCACTTCTGTGTTACATCGATTTAAAAGGCAACAACCATTTCTACATCAATGTGCCTTGAATTGAAAAACCAGAGAGACTCTGAACTGACCAGATATTTAATGCGAATTGGTATAATTAGCAATCTGTTGATTATCATAAACTAACATAGTGTTCTAAAGTTCGCATAAACATCATTGGCCGAGAAAACATTCAATACAGGCAAAAAACAAACCCCCACTTAAAAAGTGAGGGTTGTCATTAGTTTGATATACTATGCGTCTTTTTTATTCAAATATAATACATTGTAACCATTAACCTGCTTCAGAAGTTAGCTCATGCATATCTTGGGGAATCGAGTCCCAACCTTCTTTAATCGTTTTAAGTAAAACAGAAACCTCTTCGAGTATTTCTTCATCATTGGCGACATTAGCCTCAGATAATCTTCTCAACATATATTCATATAGCGAGTCTAAATTAGCTGAAATCTCGGTACCGGCATCCATATTTAAACTACCACTCAGCCCAGCAATAATACTAATAGCCTTACCAATACTTTCGCCTTTTTGCGCATAATTTTTTTGCTGAATTGCATATTTGCTTTGTGCAATACGTTGCAATGCGCCTTCAAACATCATTTGTATAATGCGATGTGGCGAAGCCACCGCAATTTCGCTTTCTAGCGAAACTTTTCGATATGACTGTAGTGAGCTTCTCATAAATACCTACCTATCTGAATCTATACTTTTATAAACATTAAGTTGACGTTGGTTTTTCTTTCCTAAATGTATCTCAGAATGCAAACTTTTCATGACTAACTTTGCTTTCACCTCAAGGCTCAATGTGAGTTCCAATTGGCGTTCAAGATAATCTCTTTGCATAAATGAATCATCTGCAATCAACACATTCAATAAGTTTTGACGCTTAACAACCAACTCTTGCAAATCTAATACCAACTGATCAAATTCTTCTATTTCTTTTTTAGTTTTTAAGCTATCTAATACTATTCGGCATTGTTCACTGGTGGTATCTAAACTATCAATTAATGCTTGCTGATCCGTTGTTGCCATTTTATTTCAACTCACCGTCATCTTTTAAAACAGATTACATTCACATGTTAATGAACCATGCCGTTAATCATTTTGACTTACAAGCCCAGGAAGCGAATCCAGTCGAGATTGTAAATCTGAACGTTGGGTACTTAATTGCCCAACAATCAAGTCCATGTAGTTATATTGTGTATACAAGCGTGCTTCAAACGCAGCCATTTTCAAAGCAAATGCTTCTCGCTGGTCGGTCAATCGCGATAAACTGCCATCAAGGGAGGTGTCACGACTATCAATAATAGATCCAGTTCCCACATACGAGTCAAGATAACCATCTAGTTTTGCTGTTACCCCCGTATCTTCAGTGGTAAACATTTCTTTAATACCAGCAACATTGCTTTCTAATGCTTCTGTTAAAATATCATCAACTATTTCTAAGGTGCCGCTTCGGGTGGTGGTAATACCAATAGAAGCCAATGATAATTGGCCATCCGATGTTGCAAACGCTGAGGACATTACGTTACGCAATTGACTCTGTATTCCACGCGGTAATGAGTCCCCCTGTAAAGCGCCCGCCTCTTCCGTCTCGGCATTGTAACTCGTCAAACTGGCAATGGTTTCTGACATTGAGTTAAAAGCTTCAACAAATGACTTAATACCCGTCGCAATTGCACTAGTATTTTGCTTTACCGTTAATGTGGTCAACTTATCAACGTCGGCGTCTCTAAGATTAAGCGTCACACCTTCAATGGCATCTTCAACAGTGTTACTGCTCGAAGTCAGTTTTAGACCGTCAATATAAATAATGGAATCTTTTGCGGCTTGTAATTCGGTCATCGCGAAGGTGTCTGCCAACACGGTACCCGCACCTGTATCGGTGGCTGAAACCGTGATGTTATTGGCCGTGCCTGTTTCTTTAGACGTTAATACTAATTGGGCACCGTCATCACTGTTCACTATGGTTGCGGTAACGCCAACATTGTCGTCAGCACTGTTTATTTTTGCCACCAGTGTTTGCATAGTATCTTCAGCGGTAACTTCAATATCAAAACTGTCGCCATCAACAGCAAAGTTTAATGAGCCTTCATCTAAAGGCGCTGTTACATCGCTCACAGCCAAAGAGCCAATTTTTTGACTCCCCGCCAGTTGTTCAACAGCAAGACTATAACTGCCTGTTACCGCGGTATTCGTCACTGATGCAGTGACATAAGTATTCTTTGAAACTGACGCACTCTGGCTATCGAATGAATCTGTATCAGAGAGAAAGGTTAAGCTATCTTTGAATTCAGATAACGAACTTTTTAAAAAGCCCAATGCTGATATCTCGGAATTAATCGCGCCCTCTTTTGAGTCAAATTGAGCTACCTTAGGAGTTCGTTGTGCGCTAACTAAAGCCGACACAATACCGTTAATGTCTAGCCCGGAGCCTAGTCCAACCGATGTTAATCCCATGTTTACCTCAACTAATCTTAACTAAATAACACAAAAAAGCGCGTAATCGACTTGTTAAATCAAATCATCCGCCCAATAGCTTAAGCTTCAGTTCTCATTAATAACCCTTTTACATCTTGCAACTTCTGAGCCAACTCTAACGCCTCATCGCTGGGGATCTGGCGTATGATTTCACCTGAATCAATATCCATTACCTTAACAATAGCGGAGCCTGAGTCTTCGTCAACCGAAAACGCAAGGCCTTTGTTCATCAAAGAGACAACTTCAGACAGCTGAATAACAACTTCTTCTAAGGCTTCTGCCTGGGATTGTTCTTTTTTACTGGCTTCGGTTTTTTCTGCTTCAGTTATTGCTTTGACCATCGGTGCTTTATCGGATTCAGGCAGGTAAGTACTTTTTTCAGCCGCTAAATGCGAAGCAACATTTTTATCTAATGCTCCTTCAGGTCTATTTGTTACAGAGGGGTTTACAGGTGAGTTTGCAATACCCAGTGAATTATTATCCATAACATCCTCTCTAAATCAATGTAATCCCTGTTTACGCGTTACTCGTTGAGGGTTACTTTGCCAACAAAGTAACATCATATCGTCACCATAGTTACAACGCTATATAACGTTAATAAATCGATATACATAAGTAACAAAAAGGAAGATTCAGCTGTGAATCTTCCTTTTCTATTTTGACGTTATGTTACTGATTCACTCAGTGAGTTACTATCATTCTGTTGCCACTAAACTAAGCTGATTACAGTAGTGATAACGCAACCTGTGGTAGCTGATTCGCTTGCGCCAACATAGACGATGATGCTTGCGATAAAATCTGCTGTTTACTCAGCTCTGCACTTTCTGCAGCAAAGTCAACATCTTGAATACGGCTACGTGCATCTGACACGTTATTTTGGATGTTGCTTAAGTTACTGATAGTGAAGTCTAAACGGTTTTGCGTAGCACCTAAGTCAGCACGTTGGCTATCAATACCGGCAATCGCACCATCAATAATGTCAATCGCACTTTGCGCACCTGATGCTGTGCCAATGTCAATGGTACTCACACCCGCAAATACACCTGCTGCTTCACCAGTAATTTCAGCGGGTGCTGCTGTACCGGTTAAGGTAAAGCTGTCAGGTGAGCTCAATGTAATCGCACCTGCCGCTGTAGCTACTGTACCAGTAGTACCGTTAGCAACCACTGTTGCACCTGATGCTGTACCGTCGGCAGAAACGTTCTTTAACGATAATGCACCTGATGTATTGCTGCCACCAGTAGAAGTAAAGTTAATATCTGCACCAGTAGAACTCGTAATAGTAAGAGTACCATTATCCAAGTTTGCCGTTACACCTGTATCACCTGAAGTATCATTAATTGCTGTTGCAAGGTCTTCATTCGAGCTAATACCCGTTAAGTCTAAAGACGCTGTTTTCCCTGCACCACCATCAACATTCATGACTAACGATACATCATATGCAGCGGTTAAATCAGCTTGAACATTGGTTTCAGCAGATGCGGTTACACCTGTACCAGCTTGGTTAATTTTAGCAACAATTTCAGTCGCGGTATCTTCATCAACGGTCACAATATTAGTTGTGCTAGTGCCTTGAGTAATGGTTAAGGTTTCACCCGTTGAACCATTGGTACCCGCAGCTGCGGCAACAAGCCCACCACCAAATAAACTACCGGCTTTATTACTTTGATACGCACCAATACTGGTTGCGGCTACCGATTTAAGAGACACATTAATGGTTTGGTTGGCTTCTGAACCAACTTGGAATGCTTGAGTACCATAAGAGCCATCAAGTAAATTCTGGCCACCAAACGATGTGGTTTCAGCAATACGAGTTAACTCAGACTGCAAAGAGTTAATCTCTTTTTGCATAGCAGAACGGTCGTCTGATGAGTTTGAACCGTTAGCCGACTGTAATGACAAGTCACGCATACGCTGTAAAATGTTGGTTGACTCACTCATTGCACCTTCAGCTGTTTGTGCAATCGAGATACCGTCGTTAGCGTTACGCATCGCCACACCAATACCATTGATTTGGCTAGTCATACGATTCGAAATCTGTAAGCCTGCCGCATCATCTTTAGCGCTGTTAATGCGAAGACCTGAAGCTAAACGCTCCATTGAAGTAGCAGTGTTGCTCTGTGCTTTGTTTAGGTTACCCTGCGCTTTCATCGAAGTGACGTTAGTATTTACTGAAATAGCCATAATTTAATTCCTCGTATTCCTGACTGTAGACATTGCCTGTCTGTATTAAGCCAGGCGGATCATATTGGTTACACTTAAGGTAACGGCAATAAAAGTCAGAACTTTAGCTTTTTTTTTCAACTGCAGATAAAAAACTAAATAAACAATTAAATTCAATATATTAGGGCCTGTTGTTCTTTGCTGGTTAAGTTTTGTTCGAGATAAAAACGTTTTAATCGAGGCTAGTGGATTGCTGCCTAGCAATCTAAGCTACTTTTACTTAACGAAGAGTAACTCAACAAAGAGTAAAACGTTTTTAGCCGAACCCTACGGGCAGCGTTTGTTGGTCATTTTTACTGCGTTATAGACTTTTTGTGTAGAATAACTACACCACAAAGTCTCTGCCTTGTACAAATGAACAACAATTCGCTGCAAAACCAACCTTGAAAGATCAACAGGCTCTAGTACTACAAATTAAAAACCCGCCATTTGAGGTGGCGGATTCTAATATCGAGATTGTTAGCTTACTTTTTTAACTAGCCAAGTAAAGACAATGCCACTTGTGGTAGCTGATTGGCTTGCGCCAACATCGACGATGATGCTTGCGATAAAATCTGTTGCTTACTCAGCTCTGCACTCTCTGAGGCAAAGTCAACGTCTTGAATACGACTACGCGCATCTGACACGTTATTTTGAACGTTACTCAAGTTACTGATAGTAAAACTCATTCTATTTTGCACCGCACCTAAATCGGCACGAGAGCTATCAATACCGGCAATCGCACCATCAATAATGTCAATCGCACTTTGCGCGCCTGATGCGGTACCAATGTCAATGGTACTAACACCAACAAATACACCTGCTGCTTCACCAGTAATTTCAGCGGGTGCTGCTGTACCAGTTAAGGTAAAGCTGTCAGGTGAGCTTAATGTAATCGCACCTGCCGCGGTTGCTACTGTACCAGTAGTACCGTTAGCGACCACTGTTGCACCTGATGCTGTACCGTCTGCAGAAATGTTCTTTAACGATAATGCACCTGATGTATTGCTGCCACCAGTAGAGGTGAAGTTAATATCAGCACCTGATGCACTAGTAATAGTAAGAGTACCATTATCCAGTTTTGCCGTTACGCCTGTATCACCTGAAGTATCATTAATTGCTGTTGCAAGATCAGCGTTCGAGCTAATACCCGTTAAGTCTAAAGACGCTGTTTTCCCTGCACCACCATCAACATTCATGACTAACGATACATCATATGCAGCGGTTAAATCAGCTTGAACATTGGTTTCAGCAGATGCGGTTACACCTGTACCAGCTTGGTTAATTTTAGCAACAATTTCAGTCGCGGTATCTTCATCAACGGTCACAATATTAGTTGTGCTAGTGCCTTGAGTAATGGTTAAGGTTTCACCCGTTGAACCATTGGTACCCGCAGCTGCGGCAACAAGCCCACCACCAAATAAACTACCGGCTTTATCACTTTGATACGCACCAATACTGGTTGCGGCTACCGATTTAAGAGACACATTAATGGTTTGGTTGGCATCAGAACCAACTTGGAATGATTGAGTACCATAAGAGCCATCGAGTAAATTCTGGCCACCAAACGAGGTGGTTTCTGCAATACGAGTTAACTCTGCCTGTAAAGAGTTAATCTCTTTTTGCATAGATGCGCGGTCATCAGACGAGTTTGAACCGTTGGCAGACTGCAAAGACAAGTCACGCATACGCTGCAAAATATTGGTTGACTCACCCATTGCACCTTCAGCCGTTTGTGCAATAGAGATACCATCGTTAGCGTTACGAATAGCAACGCCAATCCCGTTTATCTGACTGGTCATACGGTTTGAAATCTGTAGACCTGCCGCATCATCTTTGGCGCTGTTAATACGCAGGCCTGATGCTAGTCGTTCCATAGAGGTTGAAGTAGCAGTTTGAGCTTTATTTAAATTACCTTGCGCCTTCATGGATGTAACGTTGGTGTTAACTGAAATAGCCATAGTGTAAATTCCTCTTCTTAGTTGAACGCCAAGACCCGGAGCTTGGCTAAACGGTTAATCATGTAAACTGTTTAATATGTTGTGAAACGTTCGTGTATCAGTGCTTATAAAACGTGTTTATATATAGTCAAACAAACTGGTCGAACTGACTTTACTAAACAAGCTCGACGCGGCATTGAGTGCTAATTGTTGCTTTTCAAACTCGGTAATAGCCGAGGCAAAATCCAAATCTTCTAATTTTGATAATGCCGAGGTGTTAATCAACTTTTCATCAGTATGATTGTCGCTGTACTGTTGCAACACCTTTAGGCTGTTACCAGTTAAGCTTCGTTCCTGACTCATTTGTTTGACACCGCTATCAATGTTATTCAAGAGCTGTGCCAACTCCGCTTGTCCAGCGGGTGTTTGTGTATCATTATCACTTTCAAATAATGTAATGGCTTTACTGAAGGTATCGAAAATACTGACTTGTGCGACTTCATTTATGGTAAATGAGTCACCAATTTCAGGCTCGCCCTCCAATTTAACTTCAATATCATTAAAGCTCACCGGCACCGAAGCATCAAAACCAACAACTGTGGTCACAATATTTGCTGGCATCGCGCTATCCAAAACCTCTAGGTTTGTGCCGCCCAAGCCATCATCAACAAAATTGAATGTATATATATCAGGCACATAAGTGGCTGGGTCAATAATTTTGGCACTGGTAACAACAAAATCACCTTGCTGAGATGACGAATAATTGACGCCATAATCACCCATTGCATTGGCAGCATTCATAAACGCAGCATCACCAGCCACATTGGTATTAACTTGGACCCCATCGGCAATATTACTTTTGCGAACGCCTGAATCACCGCTGTACACCACATTGCCACTATTATCGAAAGCAAAAGGAACATTGTTGGTTTTATTGCCAGCAAAAATATAATTCCCCGACTCGTCTTTGGTATTGGCAATAGACATCAATTGTTCAAGACTTTGACGCATTTCATCGGCAATCACTTGCCGCTCGGCAGAAGTCATACTGCCGTTGCCGGCACGAAGCATCAGATCCTTCATGCTGCTAGCGAGCGTATCCGCTTGACCTAACTGGCTTTCTGTTTGTTGAACATGATTCGTAGCGTAATCAATGTTCTTCACATATTGATCCACCAACGCATTTCGTTGTTTTAGGTTATCAATGCCAATGGCTGCTACAGGGTCGTCACCAGCAGTGTTGACTCGTTTACCGCTAGAAATCTGTGCCGTAATGCTGTTAGTGGCAGATTGCTTCTCCAATATGCTATTGGTATTTTGTTGGAAAATTTGTCCGGTAGAAATTCTCATGATGTATCTCCTAACGAACTGAGCTTAATAAAGTATCGAAGATGGTTTGCGCTGTTGTCATAATTCTGGCAGAAGCTTGATACGATTGTTGGAAACGCAATAAGTTGGCCGCTTCTTCGTCAAGGTTAACGCCCGACTCACTTTGAACACGATCGCTAGCTTGTTGGTATATTGCAGTGGCAGAGCCGACTCGCACTTCGGCAGATTTTGTTTGGCTGCCAATATCCAACTTAGTATCTTCAAAAACGCTGGTTAAGGTGCCTGTGCCGTTATTCATTATCTTGCTGTTTGATAATGCAGCCGTTGCAACGGCATTGCTGTTGTCACCTTCGGCAAATGATAAATCAAACGTGAATGTATCTGCGGTAGCAGTACCGCTAGTGGTAATGTCAAAATCCATACCAAAGGCATTGATGTTGTTATTGGTAATTGTGCCAGTACCTAAAGATGTACCTGCACTATTAAAGGCTTCATAAGTACTAGGAGCAGCTGCAGTATTTAACTCAAAGGTAATTGATGAGCCAATAACACTTTGAAAAACAGCGTTAGTTGAGTCCATGCTGTTTAAGCTAATTGCCGTATTACCAGAGTTGCTAACATCTGTGGTTAATGCTGGCCCTGCTGCGGCAATACCTTCCGGATCTGTCATGACAACGGTTAAACCTGTGGCGGCCCCCGCCGTTGGACGGATACCAAATTTATCGCCATCGGCTATGGCGCCACTGGCAATGTTAATGCTAAAGCCTGCACCACCAGTAAGTTGACTACCCGTTAATGTTAATGGGGTTTGTTTACCCGTTTGTGTGTCTGTTAATTGGTAGCCATCGGCGGTGGTATAACTCAACTCGTAACTGCCACCCGATAACGCACCAACGTCATCAATATTGACTGACAGCGCTGCATTACCCGTATTAGTGGAATAACTACCCACTCGACCAGATGCCATTAATGGGTCATTGATATCACGAAAAAGATTGCTACCAACATCACCATTTAAATCAAAACCTTGAGATTGCATATCGTTAAAGGTGCCTGCAATACCTAAAGCCAATTGGCCCAGTTCAGTACTAGCAGGTAATAATGTGTCATCACGAAACGAAAATAACGCCCCAAGCTGACCACCCAATTTAGAGGGGTCGACACTAATTGTTTTATCACCAGTAGATGCATTAAGACTGGGTTCATTCGGAAAAGGATCTCCAGTGCTAGTCCCCATTGACAGAGAGACTTCACCCGACACCAACATGACTGATCCGCCAAGCATAATTGACTTTGCTCCCGTTTCTAACGGGATAACATTAACCTGAGCATATTCGCTAAGCTCTAAAATAAGTGCATCTTGCTTGTCTAGTAATTGGTTGTCTTGATCTTGAGATTTCATCAGCTCTAAATTGATGCTACCTAGCTCTTTACTGATTTCATTAATACGGGTGGTGATAGATTCTATTTGGCTGTTGGTTTGCTTGGTTTGCCCATCCAACTGTGCTTGCATTTGATTTAAGCTACTGGCTAGCTGTTCCGCTGTACTGATACTACTGCTACGAATACCAAGATCAGTCGGTAAATCGGCAACACTATTGATGCTAGCAAAAAAGTTATTCAAGTTTTCAGGCACCATTTGGCCTATTTGAGAATAGATTTCATCTAGTTCGCTCAGCTTAGAATACGATGTTTCAGCCGCACTCATACTGGTTTGCCCAATTCGTAATTCTCGTGCTGCAAATTCGTTATAGATACGTTTTACATCAGACACATATGTGCCCGTGCCATAAAAACTATTACCTAAGCGTTGCGACTCTAATGTGGATTGACTCGTAACTTGTCTGTTATAACCTTCAGTATTCGCATTGGCGATGTTATTACTGGTCACCCCTAATTGCGCTTGAGAGGCTTGAACACCTGTACGAGCAATATTAAGTAAGTCAATCGCCATTATTTAGTCCCCGCAGGTAATACAGATTTAAGACCTTCTTTTACCGACTTCATCACATTAATAACCTTATTGGCATATTGTGGGTCGGTGGCATAACCCGCTTTTTGTAACGCTTTAATAAATTGAGTTGGCTCTGCGGCAACATTGCGTGCATCTTGATAACGATCGCCCTGGCTAATAAACGACACAAAATCGTTAAAGCTCTCTTCAAGGTTGTCATACATTCTAAAATCCGCTTTTTGTTGCACTGCAATGCCCTTTTCAAACTCCAATGTATTGACTGAGGTTTTTTCACCTTGCCAACGCTTATCCGCTTTAATATTGAATAAATTATGACTCATCGTACCGTCGTTACGACGCACGACCTTTTGGCCCCAACCGGTTTCCAATGCTGACTGAGCAATTAACACCTCTGCTGAGGTTCCCAATGATTGAGCCGCCTTTTCAGCATGAGGGTACAACACCGAAATAAAATGCTCTGGGCTGGTAAATTCGCTTACAGCAATACCTTTGTTTTTTACTGCGTTAACATTTGCTTGCGGCAAACCTTTGCCTGCTTGTACCGCTTGGCTGGCTAATTGCTCACCACGTAACACTCTAGATAGCTTGTCCGACATAGGCAGCATCGATTCGGCGTTATCTATAACAGAATGAGATGCAGCAATTTGATCTTTTGGCGCGATGGCATCTAAAGTGTCTTTATCTAACGCTGTTGGCGGCGCGACAAACATGCTTGGGTTAACTTTATAATCGGTATTGCCACGCAGTACTGATGCTGGTGTAATTGGGCTTTCTTCTGGGTCTAATTGCTGAACCATTAACTCTGCAAGCCCTAGCATGCCTTTACCTGATAAATCGACAGACATCTGCTGATCGCGCATTTGTTCAAAAAATTCGGTCGTTTCACTGTTTAATGGACTGTCAGATTTAAATGCGGCATTGGCATCTCGCATGCTTTTCATTAACATTTGAATAAAAATACCTTCAAATTGCTTAGCCGCTTCTTTAAGTGCCCCCTTCTCGTCTTTCTGGGCGTGGACACGAAGTGAATCTAGTCCTCCTAGATCCAGAAAGTTCGATGAAGCTGACAACTTTTCCATAATCATTCCGACAATTATTAGATGATGATTAGTTCACCATGCAAAGCGCCTGCCATCTTTAACGCTTCGAGTATGGCAAGAACATCTGATGGTGCAGCCCCCACTAAATTCACGGCTCTGACAAGCTCATCAAGTGTGGTACCTGGATTAAACATAAACATACGACGATCTTTTTCTGACACATCAATTGTACTATTGGTGGTGACAACCGTATCTCCACCGGCTAATGCATTGGGTTGTGAAACCTGTGTTGCTTCAGCAATGGTGACGGTTAATCCACCATGAGTGACAGCCGCTGGCAGCAACTTAACGTTTTGGCCAACAACAATGGTGCCAGTACGAGAGTTAACAATCACTTTGGCTGACTCTTCTGCCGGTATGACTTCTATGTTTTCTAGTGTTGATAGAAATGACACTCGCTGTGATGCATCGCGTGGGGCACTCACTTGAATAGACGTCGCATCAACAGCTTTCGCCATATTGGGGCCGAGTAAATTGTTAATCGCATCTGCGGTACGTTTAGCCGTCGAAAAGTCTGAACGACGTAAATTAAACGTCAGGTAATCACCGCTAGCAAAAGGGCTAATAACACTACGTTCAACAATGGCACCGCTTGGGATCCTGCCTACCGTTGGCGTATTTTGAATAACTTGTGAACCATCCAATCCTTCGGCACTGAAACCACTTACAATTAAACTCCCTTGAGCAATGGCATACACATTGCCATCCACCCCTTTTAAGAAAGTTTGCAATAAGGTGCCACCACGTAAACTTTTGGCTTCGCCTAAACTCGACACGGTAATGTCAATATTTTGACCGGGCTTAATAAAAGCAGGCATCTCTGCGTGCACAGCTACCACCGCGACATTTTTTGAATTGGGACGAACTGAATCGGGTAAGTTAATGCCAAAGTTTTTAAGCATGGTTCTAAATGTTTGTTCGGTATAACGGGTTTTTTCTCCTGTACCAGGCAAACCAACAACCAAGCCATAACCCACTAATTGGTTACTTCGCACCCCTTGGATACTGGCAATATCTTTAATCCGTTCTGCATGTGCAGGTGCGGTTAACATTAATATTGACGCAATAACCGACACAATAAGTTTAGTTTTCATGCATTACTCCTTAAAAAGGCCACCAGTCACTCATAAAGAATGAACTCAGCCAACCGACTTTTTGGGAGTCAGCAAACGTACCGGTACCGCTATACTGGATACGAGCGTTAGCCACTCGTGTCGAATCGATTGTATTATCTGGGTTAATGTCTTGGCTGCGGATCATGCCGGTAACGCGGATAAACTCATCACCATTATTAATTGAAATCCACTTTTCACCACGGATGACCAAATTGCCATTACTGAGCACTTGAATAATATTGGCTGAAATGCTGCCGTCTAAGCTGTTTGATTGATCGGCGTCAGATTCACGCTTGGTATTCATACTGTCGCTATAACCCAAATCAATTGGGACACCACTTATCGACACATTTTTACCACCAGCATAAACTGGCTCTAAGTTTAAATCTGAACCTTTTTTGATTTCGTTATTAGCACTTTTAGATGCTTGAGTTGACTCTTTTAATGTCACGGTAATAATGTCGCCCACTCGATGAGCACGAATATCGGAATACAAGCTTGATGCTTGGCTATCAAGAAAAATAGATCCCGTTGCCGCCACTTGCGTCGGTGTGGTGTCTGGATATACCGGCGCATAAAATGGGTCATCAGCAATAGGCTTTTTTTGAGTAGAACTACAGCCAACCAATAACACTATTGACGCTAACGCAATGTATTTAATCATGTTAGCTCCTTAGAGATTCTGATTAATATAAGACAGCATCTGATCTACCGCAGAGATAACTTTAGAATTCATCTCATAAATACGCTGCCCTTGAATAAGGTTAACCAACTCTTCAGTGACATTTACGTTAGAGGTTTCAAGCGCGCCTTGGCGGATAGAACCTAAGCCATCTTGTGATGCCGTACCTTGGATTGGCGTCCCGCTTGCACCTGTTTCGGTATACAAGTTTTGTCCTAATGGATCTAAACCGGCCGGATTAATAAAGTCTGTCATGGTGAGCTGACCAATAACCTGACTGGCTGCAGTGCCAGGAGTTTGCACAGACACTTCGCCTCCTGCAGATACGGTAATACTCGTTGCATCATCAGGGATTGTAATTGGAGGCTGGACAACATAACCAGAACCTGGCGTTACGATTTGACCGGTATCATCTAAGCTAAACTGACCATTACGAGTGTAAGCAGCAGTGCCATCTGGCATTTGCACTTCAAAAAATCCTGAACCTTCAATCATTAAATCTAATGAGTTGTCAGTGGTGAGCATGTTGCCTTGAGTAAACATCTTTTGGGTGGCAACAACCTTAGTACCCGCCCCGATATTTAACCCATTAGGCAACTTACTATTATCTGAGCTAATGCCACCTGCTTGATTAACCGTTTGATAAAGTAAGTCTTCAAATACCGCACGACTTTTCTTAAATCCAACAGTACTGGCGTTAGCCACGTTATTAGAAATAACCGCAATGTTGGTTTGCTGGGCATCGACACCTGTTTTACTTATCCATAACGCTGGATGCATAATAATTACTCCTAACTAATTCTCATCAAGGAAGTGGACGCTCGATCAATTTCTTCAGCGTTCTTCATCATTTTGACTTGCATTTCGTATTGACGCTGAATATCAATCATGGCGACCATTTCATGCACAGAGTTCACATTACTGCCTTCAACCGCACCGCTCTCAACTTCAACCCCAGGGTTATTGGGTGCATTACCACCTGCAATAAGCCGAAATAAGCCATCTTCACCGCGCATCAAGTTCTCGTTACCAGGATTAACTAACTTAATCCTCGCGACCTCTTCAACCACCTCAGCTGTCGCCCCTTGTGGTCGAACAGAAATGACGCCATTGGCTGAAATTTGTACTTTTTCAATAGGAATAGGTAACACAATAGGGCCAGAATCCCCCATGACCGGACGATTACTGCTATTCAATAACAAACCGGTACTGTCAAATTTCATGCTGCCTGCACGGGTATATGCTTCTGAGCCGTCGGCCGCTTGCACAGCAATCCAACCATCACCTTTAACGGCAATATCAAGGTCACGACCTGTCGTTTTAATCGGACCACCGTTAAAATTACTGCCAGGACTCTCAATCATAGAGAACACTCGCGTTGGTAAGCCTTCACCGAATGCCTGCATTGAACGGGCTTGGACCATGTCAGCTTTAAATCCATCAGTATTGGCATTGGCAAGATTATTAGCACTGACCGCTAACGCATTCATGCCTTGCTTTGCACCACTCATGGCAACATAAAGAAATTTGTCCATTTTTGCTCCGTCAAACTTTCTGCACAAACAATATACACAGAGAACAAGCAATCATCATGCCAAATGATACTTTGTATTTCATGGTGTTTTAATTAATTGAAATTTAATGATAAAAATGAATATAAAACGATTAACTTGTGTCAAAAAAATATCGATAAACAGAAGAGGAATATGAGTGAAAAATATAAAGGCAAGGTGTTGCCGTAAACGGCAACACCTATAATAACGCGTGGTTTAATTAACGGATCTGTAATACCGTTTGATTTAAGGTATTGTTCACTTCAAGCGTTCGCGAGTTAGCTTGGAAATTACGCTGTGCCGAGATTAAATCAACCAATTCGGTGGTTAAATCAACGTTAGATTGCTCAAGTGCTGAAGATTTAATACTACCAAATGTACCACTATTGGCTTCACCGGCTAATGCAGCGCCTGAATCTAAACTGGCTTTCCAAGACGTATTCCCCACCTGAGAGAGTCCTTGCTCGTTAGCAAAGCGTACTAATGCCACCCGTGATAACGGAACAGTTGAACCATTACTGTAACTGGCGGTAATCAAACCATCAGAACCAATACCAACATTGGTTAATCGGCCAACGGTAATACCGTCTTGACTCAACTCGGTCACTTCAAACGAAGAGGCATATTGGGTTGGATTATTAAATTTCACCGTAAGCGTTTGAGTACCATCTGCCCCAGGGCCTAAAGCCTCTGCACCACCAGCACCAAGTACCTCTGTAGTAATCGTAACGGGGTCACTGCCAGTATAAGTACCAGCAGAGTTAAACTTAAGCACAGCACCAGACCATGTTGTACCATCATTTGGGTCTGTTGCCTCTGCTCTACCTAAATTGGTGCCATCACCAGCACCGTCACCATCAGCATCAGTGTCATAAGTGCCTGCACCAGTTGCCACATTAACAGGGTCGCCATCTACAGCGTAAAAAGCCAACCAGTTACTTTCGCCAGTATAGGAACCATCAGTAGGCTTAATAAAGTAAGTGGTCATAATATGCGACTCACCTAGCGAATCATAAATAGTGACCGAAGTAGAGTTGTTAAAGGTATCAGAATCATCTGGATCAAAATTAGCAGGATCAAGTGCTGTTTCACCAACATCAAGGTTCATCTGCAAACCAACATTTCCGGTTTGCACTGGGCTACCCGCCTTGTCAGGGATCTTAATCGGTTGAGTTGTAGTTAAACTCACTGAAGTTGAGTTGCCATCTTCATCCACTGGGAAACCTTGTAAAAAATTACCCGCAGCATCAACCATATAATTATCTGAATCAACTTTAAATGCACCGGCTCTAGTATAAGATAAATCCTGCGTATCTAAGCCTGATGAAGTAACAAAAAATCCGCTACCACTTATCGCCATATCCAGCGAGTTGCTGGTAAATTGTAAGCTACCTTGATGAAACTGTTGGGCAACTTGCGTAGTGGTAACACCTCCACCCACTGTTGTTTTACTGTTTGCAAAAATAGAATTAGCATACACA
This sequence comes from Shewanella sp. A22, assembly GCF_053850585.1. NCBI lineage: Bacteria > Pseudomonadati > Pseudomonadota > Gammaproteobacteria > Alteromonadales > Shewanellaceae > Shewanella > Shewanella sp. A22. Next base: position 25,578 of record NZ_JBSQBN010000026.1, on the reverse strand, counting down.
TCGGCAAATTCTGCTCTAGATTCTTTAAAACCAACGGTATTAACGTTAGCAATATTATTCGCGGTTGTATTTAAGTCTTTTTGTGCGGCAGCGATACCACTCAATGCAATGTTAAATGACATGTTTCACCTCTTACAATTAATTTGTTTATGACCACAGCCAACTGTTGTTGACGGTATTATGTTTCAGATACTGCAAGTACGTCAGATAACTTAATTCCACCGATTCCGCGTAAATTCAAAATAGCACCAGTTTCAACTGTGCCTAATGACACACTAGTAACATGAGCATATGTCGACACCGCTAAATCTTCAGATGTTCCATCCACTATACCACTGGCCTTAATGCTATAATCACCGGCTTTAACTGGCTCGCCATTTTTATCTAAGCCATCCCAAGTAACATCAACATTACCGCCTTCACTACCATCAACTTCAAAACTTCTCACTACCTGGCCTGATTTATCTTCAATTTTGACCATAATGGTTTCAATTGCAGACGGCGTGCTGATCACTCCGCTTATTTCAGTGCTTTCAGTTGAAATGGCACCTGTATCAGAAGGGATAAGCACTTTGCGACCCACTAAGCCAGAAGCCTGCAACGCTTGGCTAGAACTCATTACAGTATTCAAATTAAGAATTTCATCATTAAGATTTGAAATCCCATCTACTGTCGAGAATGATGCCATTTGCGCAATCATTTGATCGTTATCAACAGGTTCAAATGGATCTTGCATCGACAGCTGTTGACTGAGTAGAGCAAAGAAATCTTCTTGCTTTAACATCTGGTCATTAGCTTCAGGTATCACACTTCCTTCAGGTAAACGAATTCCATCAAGAAAAGGATTACCCGTAGTCGTGCTGGTCGTATTTGTCTGTACTGTACTCTTGGTCGACGCACTTGTATTAGATGCGCTACTGGATTGTTGCGGTAAAGACTGACTGTAAGCATTAACGAGGCTCATTGTTACCTCCTTGAATAATCATACTATTTACCCATCCTTAACGTCTGTTGCAACATAGATTTCGTTGCATCAGCCACCTGAACATTCATTTGATAAGAACGTGATGCAGAAATCATATCTGCCATTTCCTCCATCACATTGACATTAGGTTTATAAATAAAACCATCACCATCCGCCAATGGATGATCTGGTGAATACTCTTTCAATAAAGGTTTGTCACTTTCGACAATCCCTTTAACATTCACACCAGGTGAACTGTTTTGTTGACCATTAGCTTTTAGCATTTCGGCTTCAAAAACCGGATGACGCGAACGATAGGTTTGATCAACACTACTTGAGACAGAATCAGCATTCGCAATATTACTGGCAGTCGTATTTAAACGAATTGACTGCGCTGACATACCCGAGCCTGATACATTGAAAATATTAAATAAACTCATAATTAATCACCTCGCAATGCTTTGCGCATACCGTTAAATTTTCCTTCAAGAAAACCTAAAGACATCTGATATTCGAGTGCATTTTGCATAAATGCTGACTGCTCTTTCTGCGTATCAACCGTATTACCATCACCAGTATCAGCTTGATTTGGCACACGATACTGAACGTGTTGCTGGCTTAGAGCCGCTAGGTCAAAATGTTTATCTGTGGTTTGGCTCATACTTAAGCCTTTCTGATGCGTGCTTGCCGCTTGCATCGCAGAAGCAAAATTAACATCTTGAGCTTTATAATGAGGAGTGTTGGCATTGGCAATATTACTTGAAATCACTTCTGCTCTTTGAGCTCGTACGCCCAAAGAATATTGGTGAACACCTAATGCATTTTCGAAATTAATCGCCATAAAATTGCCTCCATCAACTAACTGATAGATTTAAAGCAAAGATGATGCCAACATTTCAACAAAAGGAGTAATAAAAAGGATAAATAAACATGCCGACGAACGCCGGCACATAGAACACAATAATCTATTGTTTTATCTAGGTTTTCTTTTGGTAATAAATACCAGGGTTGCAGCGGACCATATTAAATTCATCACTTAAGCCAGCAAGAGATTCTGACGCACCTAAAAATAAAATACCGTTAGGATTAAGTGCGGCAGCAAATTGCCGCAAAATCTTAGACTTTGCCTCTGGAGCAAAGTAAATCAGCACATTGCGGCAAAAAATAATATCGTACTTACCTAATAAGCTATAGCTTTCAAGGAGATTATGCGCTCTAAAATTCACCAAACGTTTTACAGTATCTTTTACTTTCATGTTACCCGAAGGCAAAGAATCAAAAAACTGACGCTTACGTTCTTCAGACAAGCCACGAGCTAGGGCTAAACCATCATACTCAGCATGCTTACAGCGCTCCAACATAGAAGGCGACAAGTCCGTTGCTTGAATGGCCGCACCGCCAGGCAATGCACCCGGTTTACGTTGCTGGTATTCTAACACAGTCATCGCCAACGAGTAAGGTTCTTGTCCAGAAGAGCACGCCGCCGACCATATTTTTAATGGACGACCAAGCTTACTGTATTCAGGCAATAGAGTATTATGCAGTAATTCAAATGGGTAACGGTCTCGAAACCATAAGGTTTCATTCGTCGTCATGGCATCAATCACTTCTGCACGTAATTGACGTTCAGTCGGTTTCATCGACTTTTTAACCACCTCAGATAAAGAAGGTAAATTATACTTTCCCATCAATGGTGCCAAACGACTACGCACTAAATACTGTTTATTCTCACCTAACACAATACCGCTATGCTGCTCTAAAAACAGCCTAAATTGATTGTACTCTGCTTCAGCAAGTGATTTATCTGTCACATTAACTTCCTAATATGTAAGCTTATTATGCTAAACCTCTAACATTTCATAATGCGAAGGGTTTATAAACTCAAATGTTTATTAACTGCTGCGGCTAATTCGTCGGGGTTAAACTTAGCAATAAAGTCGTTTGCCCCAACTTTTTCTACCATTGCTTGGTTAAACACACCACTCAAGGATGTGTGTAATACCACTTTTATGTTCTTTAATTTTGGATCATCGCGAATTTCGGCAGTTAAGGTATAACCATCCATTTCAGGCATTTCAATATCAGAAATAATAAGCGGAATTTCAACAGATACATCATCCATCTCGGTCGCTATTCGTTTCAGCTTATCTAATGCTTCTTTACCATCTTTAGCGGTATCTATCTGTAAATTTAAAGATTCTAATGAGCGAATAATCTGTTTACGTGCCACGGCAGAGTCGTCAATAACCATAATATGGTAATGCTGTTCTCTATCAATAGTTAACGTCTCATTGACTTCTTTACTGATAGCGGTCTTAACCGGTGAGATTTCATCAAGAATTTTTTCAACATCTAAAATTTCAACCAACTCACCTTCAATTTCGGTCACAGCCGTTAAGTATGAATAACGTCCAGCACCTTGAGGGGGTGGCATAATAGCAGCCCAATTCATATTAATAATACGTTCAACAGAGCTAACTAAAAAACCTTGAACACTTCGGTTATATTCAGAAATGATAATAAAGCAATTTTCAGTTGACGTCAGTGGACGACCACCCGTTGCTGCACTTAAATCAATAACAGAAATCGTCGCCCCACGAATATGAGCCACGCCTTTCACGAAACGATTTAATTTAGGTAAGGTTGTTAGCGGTGGGCATTGTAACACCTCTTTTACCTTAAACACGTTAATCCCAAACCGTTGACGGCCGTTAAGCCTAAACAATAGCAACTCTAGTCTGTTTTGCCCGACAAGCTGGGTACGTTTATTTACTGATTCTAAAATGCTCGACATAAAACGGCCTTGTAGTTAACTGTCACCCAAAAGGATAAAATCTGTTCTTTAACATTATAGTAAACCTTGGTTTAGCATAATACGGTTAATACATTTCTTACTGTTGTGCGGTTCAATGCACGATAAACCAACACCCATCTAGCTAGTGCCTATTGACCCTTTATATTGAACATTGTTCAACATAAACAGAATATCGTAATCAAAATCATAGTGACAAAATTTCGACGCTAGTGAGTACTTTGCCACAAATATTACTTTGTTAAAATAAAATGGCCCGGTTAAACACCTTTTAATGTCACTCTTACGCTGTTATTTACGGCTAAATCAATTGCTGCGGTTGTCAGCATTAAGCAATCCAAGTGAAGTATGATGCAGCCACAACCGTCTAAAAATAGCCCCTTAAGAAAGACCAATCTACGGAACCTTAAAGTGGGCATGCAATTTGCTTCAATCTACATAAATTACTATACACAACATAACGACACTTTTTTGACAAAAGGATAATGATATTATTATCTCATCAGTATCGTTAATTTGTTGCTTCATTTTGTATGCAGAGACCACTCGCATATTTTCCGTTTTTCAAAGTATAGGTGTATTCTGGCAAAACAAGCTAGTATCTTCATTATGAAAGTATTTTTTTTGTGTTTTTTGTGCTCAATAACTTATTCTTTGCCCGCATTTGCGAGCGAAGACATCACAACACCTACATTATCGACCATTTATGAGTTAGCTAAAGAGGTTGTCGCCAAGAAAATTGATGCCGACTCAAAGGCTAAAGTACAGATTACCCCACAAAATCTGGAAGGCAGAATAAGTCCGCCACGCTGTCATCCGCCAATTAAGGTCGAAATTGCCAGTGAAAGAGCCATTAGCCGAAACAACATGGTAAAAATAAGTTGCGACAGCCCAGACTATGACTACCCATGGCAAATGTACCTCTCGGTTAGAGTTGAAATACAATATCCTGTAGTGGTTGCGACCCAACTTCTATCACCAGACCAAATTATCGATCAACATCACCTGCACATTATGTATGTCGATCAATATAGTTTAAAAGGTCAGTTTTTTTCTGATACAAGCGCATTAATTGGCTCAAGAGTAAAACGTCGGGTAGCGAAAGACTCACCAGTACTCAGCAATAACCTGTGTTTTGTATGCAAAGGCGACACTGTTGCCATTTATGCTAATACTGCAAATGTGCAAATAAAAACCCTAGGTGAAGCATTGCGTAATGGTAATCTTGATGACGTTATCCGAGTAAAGAATAGCAATACAAGTAAGCAATTTGATGCTGTCGTAATTGGCGTTGGCGAAGTTGAAGTAAGAATGTAAAATAGTGTTAAAGTTTTTTCCTTGCGTGCCGATAGCCTGTTTGGAAAACCTGATTCATAACGCTGGAGCCTCCCATGGCAATTGACATTAAGCATAATACTACTACCAATACACAAATGCGCACTGCACGCGACACGCAGTCAACTAAACACCCTAACACTGACGCAGCCCCAAAAACGGCTACACCAGTTAAAACAGATTCTGTTAGCATAACCTCTCAAGCTCACCAGCTTCAGAGTGCGCAAACTAAAATGGCATCGTTGCCTGAAGTCGACCAAAAAAAGGTTGCCGAAATCAAGCAAGCAATTTCTGAAGGGCGCTATAAAGTTGACCCAGAAAAACTTGCTGCAAATATTGCCAGCTTTGAAACCGAGCTAGGCAGTTTGTCAATTGACAAAGAGTAACCGTTAAACGTTACTCTTTAATTTGTTTTAACGACATACAACATGAGGTGCTATATGCATCATATAAAGGTGTCTGTTAAAAAACTAAGAGTAATATATGACAGAACTAAAACAACAATTAAGCGAACTACTAGATAGCCAAAATAAGACATTATCACAGCTAAAACAGCTTATTGATGCTGAAACACTAGCATTAACCAAACAAGATGCAGACAAGCTGTTGGCGCTTTCTAAAGACAAAACGCAATGTTTATTTGCGATGAAAACCACCGACGAAAAGCTGGCCAATCATCCTCAACATATACTGCTTACAACCGATCCAGAGCTAGTAGAAAAAGTCACGCAAGCAAAAACGGTCCTCGCGCAATGTAAAGACATCAATAGCCAAAATTCCAGTTTAATAGAACTCAATATAGCGAGTATGAATCGATTTGCCCAAGCGTTACAAGCAAGCCGAAATGCTTCAAGCTTGACCTACAATGAAAAAGGTAAAACATCTACCATTTCAACACTTGGTAACGACTTTTCAGTTTAATACTCACTCTAACGATGGGGATAAATAAAGCGTGATGAAATAAGCCAGACGACTTAATCAGAGATTAAATACATAGTAATAAATAAGCTGTTATTGAATTGACTGAGCAAGCATCGCCTGACGTAAACTTTGTTGCGCAGACTCATCACCTAGCCAAATACTGAGTAATGCCTGACGAAAAGCCTCACCAACGATCTCTCCTTGAACATGACCATTTACAATACTACTCACGCCCTTACCTTTTTGAGTCACAAACGTAAATTGATCACCTTTGGTAATATTATCTGAAAACAATTCGGTAAAATGTAGGATCTCTTTGGCAATAAAGTGGGTGTCATTGCCGGTAGCGGTTTCAAACCCTTGAGTAATACCATCACGCATTCTGTCTGAGGTAACCATACCAGAAGTAATGGTTAACTGGATCACCGCGATCGGCTGAGCCAGCACATCATCAAGAGTATTCGCCTTAGTGGGTAGGTACAAACTCCCCACATACAAATCCATAAAAAACTTACTGCGCACACCAGCACCATTTAACACTAAAGGCTGCTCTGCTACCGTAATTTTTTCTGCCACATCAACATCGGCAATCATTCTAGCCTGTACCCATGCCGGTAACATTAACACTACACCCAGCAAAATTAACGCGAATAACTTCATACCGACTCTCTAAAAACCAGCAATATAAACAACTAAATCACTATCATTTAGTCAACAAGCAAACTCAATGAGGTTTAACTACCCGCGAACGCCTAACTTATACTGGCCATTTTGTTCAAACATCAACGCTTGTTTGTGTTTAGGTGCCATTAAAATTGGACCATCATCAAAAAATAAAAAACACTTCCAATTGCGTACAAATATATCCCAGCGAGTTTCAATAATTTGATACTTTTCATAGCAAAAATACACTAAGGTATCGTCAGGCCATTGAATATATTCAGCAATGGCTTCTGGCAAGGTATTATCATTCGCATCCCATGCCGCTTGCCAATGTTCTGTTGCTGTCCAGGCATCTTGCTTTGCAGGCCAATCCCCTTTTTCAAACTGCTCTGCTCGGCTACTCTTATTGCTTATCCACTTATTCCATACTTCCATGGCACTTTTATCAGACAGTGGTTGAATCAGCGCCTTATCATCATCCGATACAGGCAAATCTTTATGGTTAAAAATCCACTTGCGCTTATAAAGGTCAAACGGAATATATGAATGTGGCAAACAACTGCTCCTAGCAACTAAAATGAAACGCAATTATAACGCTAAAGCCCATCCAACTGCGATAGCGAGAGGCACAAATGATGATGTGATTTATCAAAAAAGTTATCGTAAAGATGATAAAAAACGAGACAAAGGAAGTAGGAGCATCATGCGAAGCGGTAACATTTAACTTGCCTGTAAACTTTTAGGGCATAGCCGTATAAATTTAAATAAAAGCCAGTATCACAGCGACTACCTATGCTTACTTAGATATTGAACATGTTAGGCAAGAGCTAGGGGTCACAACGGAGCATTTATCAGGGATTTTCAGCATGAATTTCTCTATCTTCGTTGAAGATTTTTATTGCTACATTACTTATAACTCTCATTTATAAGTTACGTACACTTATTGATAGAATAAGCCCTGTACTATATCGATCGGCATTAAGATCCTAGAGCAATTTTCAAAGATAAATCAAAATAAGCGTGATGATATAGCGGCGTTGTATTGGCTAAGGAATAACATAATAAAAGATTGGCTTGTTTAGCTGGATAAAAAGAGGCTGTATGGTCTCCCCACAGGTGAGTTTGGTTGACTTTAACCAAAGTTAACCAAAATTAACTAAATGTTATTTATCAATATCTTAAATCGATAATTGCATTTTTGACATTAACCAAAATTACTGTAAATTAGTCAAAATAGATTCCAAAGGCGGCACATAGGCGGCACAACTTTTGAGGCTAAGTGATTATGGATAAAGAATTTACTTTCAATAAACGCTGTTTTGAACAGCTAAAAAGTGCCCCAAAACGCTATAGAATTGCCGATTTAGACCAAAGAGAGTCAGTAAAAGGCCTAATTTTAGAAGTTATGCCATCAGGAAAAAAGTATTTTCGCTTTAGACGCAAGCACTTAGGCAAAGACGTTGCCGTCACTATTGGCCTCTTCCCCAATTTGACCATTGAGCAGGCACGTAAGCAGGCCAAATTAATCGCGGTAGACATTGCCCAAGGTATTAACCCCAACGAATCTAAACGACAAGCCAAAGAAGCAATAGCCCTTGAAGATGCCCTATCCTTATCTGTTCAACAATTATTTGACGCATACGTTGCTGAGTTCAACATCAAAATAAAATCTGGTGAACGTCGGCAAAAGTCATTGGATGATGTTCATTCCATTTGGAACAAACATATCAAATCGCGCATTGGTCATTTAAGAGTTGAAAGCATTTCTAAAGCAGATGCAGACAACTTCATTAAACTGATTATCACAAAAAACTCCGCCGCGATTAGAAACAAATGTCTGACCTTGCTCAAGTCGATGTTCAACGACCAACCTGTTAATCCATTTGTGCATATCAAGAAACTTGCAGGCACAAAGCGAGAACGTATTTTAGCCGAGCATGAAGTTAAGCGACTACTAGAAGCTTTAGAGTTAGAGCTACCTATTTACCGCGATGTGGTGATGATGCTGCTATTAACAGGCCAGCGTAAAAGCTGCGTGTTCAGTATGGAATGGCGCGAGATAGATCACCAACGTGGCATTTGGCTTATACCTACCAGCAAAATGAAAGTTAAAAAGCCTCATGCTGTGCCACTAACTAAAGAAGCGATGGACATTCTTACTAGGCGCAGCCAAGAAGCTGTCAAAGGTGAACGCTTTGTATTCCCTAGTGAACGCAGTCAATCAGGCCATATTATCGAAAAGGCAGGCAAAGGCAGCTTTTGGCATCGCATTACAGAACGTGCAGAGCTTCGTGGCACTGAAAAAGGTGATAACGTTACCATTCATGATTTAAGGCGAACCATCGCCAGCTGGAGCGTCATGCGAGGCGGTAACATTCAAACCACCAGTAAACTGCTAGGCCATAGTGATATCAGTATTACCGCAAGTACCTATGCACATTTGGATATTGAGCATGTTAGACAGGAGCTAGGGATCACTACAGCTCATTTATTAGGTACTTTTCAGCATGAATCGAAAGTGGATAGATTGGTTAGGGAAATAGAACAGCTCTCAACTATAGAAAAGCATGAGCTATTTAAACTTGTGGCAACATCGTAGTTATTGTTGAGATAGAGTTTAATTGCTATTATTAAGTTGCTCTTTAGCGTTGGGCTTTTAAAGTAGTTCTACGAAATTACAAGTTAGCCTAGTCGGGTGTATAGCCAGACTGAAATTTATTGAACGGAATTTGGGTTGCGAGAGACAGTAAAGTCTCGCTACCAATCTTCGTTCCTCACCTAGGTAGCGAGACTTTACTGTCTCTCGCTTCCTCTAGTAAAGAGCTACTATCGCCCTCTTTTTTGAGGGCGATATTTTAAGGATTTAAAAGTGACTAAACTAAAATCCCAAATATTAAAATTACCGACTGTAGTTGAAAATTTTCTTCCTCCATCAGCCCCAAAAAAATTAAACGAGGTTGAGGGTTGGGCGCTTTATTATGCTAACTCGCAGGCTTCTAATGCTCTTGATGTTGTATTGGTTCAGGGGCCGAAAATGTATAAGGTTTATTCAATCCCCAAAAGAAGTGGTGGCCTAAGGGTTATTGCACATCCATCTAAAAAATTAAAAATTTTCCAATATGGCCTGATTAGTGTTTTAGAACATCAATTACCAATTCATGATAGCGCATTTGCTTATCGAAAAAATCGTAGTATTAAAGATAATGCACTAGTACATGTTAAGAACCAATATCTACTTAAAATGGACTTTTTGAATTTTTTTAACAGTATTGATGACCAATTATTATTTGAGCGCCTGTTACATCACAAGATAGAAATTGATGATTTAACCTTGATAAAAAGTTTACTTTTCTGGTCTCCACTCAAGACAATTGAAGGGAAACATATATTGAGTGTTGGGGCACCAACTTCACCAATGATTTCAAACTTTATCTTGTACGAGTTTGATGATGTAATAACAACTATTTGTAGCTCCCTAAATGTATCATTTTCGAGATATGCCGATGACTTGTTCTTTTCAACGGATGAAGAGGATGTACTGAAAAATATTCCTACTATAGTTAGGTATTTTGTTCATCAAATATATGGTGAAAAAATAAGGCTAAATGAATCAAAAACGACCTTTACATCGAAAGCTCATAATAGACACGTAACCGGCATCGTACTTAATAACAATAATCAACTATCTTTAGGTAGAAAAAGGAAGAGAGCCGTTAAAACAATGGTTTTCAGAGCAATAAATGGTCATGCCGATCAAGATGAACTATTAATGTTACAAGGGATGCTGGCTTTTTGTAAGAGTATAGAACCATCTTTTATTGAAACTCTTTATCAAAAATACACGAAAAATAATGTCGTTCATTTGATGACTGCAAATTGGAGAGCCTAGTTGTGAAAAATACAATTATTCGCAAAAGAACTACAACGGATATTCAGGCTGGCGCAGAAGATGGTCATATTGGAGATAAATACACTTTAAGTAAGTGGCATCTGGAAGGGAAATTTTCTTTAGATAAAAATAAAAAACTATCAGATGAACTCCTTGAACAAATTCATAATGAAATACAAGGTATTCCCCTGTACTTTACCAGCCTAACAATTCATGGTTTTAAAGGTGTAGTAAGAACTAAAGGTGATATTGAGCTTGATAAAAACCTTAATGTGTTTGTTGGTATGAATGGATGCGGAAAAACTACCTTATTAGAAGGGTTAACAAAGTCATTTAGTTGGATTGTTAATACACTCAAAAGTGGTTCAAATGGGCAACCAATAAAGAAGTATCAAATTAATACAAGCTCAAATATTAAAGATTGTTTTATAAACTCTAAAATCAAGGTAGGTGATAAGTCGACTTTTGAAATAGGGTTAGCAAAATCTAAAGTTGAAGATAGTTCAAAGGCGAGAAGTCATCTAGAGGAATTTAAAAAGCTAGGATCTTTATATGCCGATATAAATAGTAAATATAAAAATGTTTGCTTACCTATTTTTGTTTTTTACCCCGTGGAACGGGCGCTAGATGTTAGCTATGTTAATTCTAAGTTTGATACATCAAATGTAAAGCCCGTTAACAAACTTGATGCATATGAAGACTGTTTTGGTGAGTTGGGTAATTATAAAAAAATATTAGAATGGCTAATATACAATCGTTCACCATCAGATGATAACAATGACAAAATCAAGAATGAGTTATCTAAATTCAATTTTAAACTAGAACAGTTGATAGAAACAAAATCATTATTTACGGATGAACTACTAGCTTCTGAAATAGGGATAAAATTAATTAACCAAGAACATTCACTTAATAGCCATATAAATAATTTAAAATTAAAGATAACTAATGAAGTTGGCATTATAGAACTAGTAAAACATGCTATTTCCAGATTTATGGGCATTGATAATATCAGGACAACTATTGACGAGGAGTCCGTACAAATTGTTTTCGATAGGAAAGGCGTGGCTATTAGTGCGTCTGATTTATCTCATGGAGAGAAATCTTTATTTGCTTTAGTTACTGATATAACAAGACGACTATACCTATTAAATCCTAATCAAAAAGGATATGAAGCTCTTAATGGTCGAGGGGTTGTATTGATTGATGAAATAGAAGTTCATTTACATCCTGGATGGCAACAATCTGTAGTTCCTAAATTAATGGAATTATTTAAAAACATTCAATTCATAATGACTACACATAGCCCTCAGGTTGTAACTACCATTCCAGAAGAATGCATAAAAATTATAAACAATATCAATGGGGAGCTAGAGTTCACACAGCCAGACTTCTCGTTTGGGGCAGAGTCAAATATTGCTATGAATGATATTTTTGGAATTAAAGCTCGACCAGATAGTTTGGACATTGTTAAAAAGCTAGAACGATTTAAAGAACTAATTATACAAGATAAATGGGATTCTGAGGAATCGCAATTGTTAGAAACAGAGCTAAATGATTGGGCTAATGATTTAGACCCTATTATGAAGCGACTTCGCATGGACATCACTTTAAGAAAACGTCGTAGAGGCCTTTAAAAGTGAAAAAGATAATTAAGTCAGACGAACCTGAAATACTAAGAATTTATAGAGAAAACAACCCTAAAGATGACTGGAAGTCTGGTTTCTACAAAAACTCAGGAAGTGATGGTGTTAAAACTGTCAGAGAAAGCTTAATCCACGAACAAGGCGGGCTCTGCGTATATTGTGAGATAGACTTAAAGCTTGGTGAAGGAAAGGCAAATAATGACTTTAGGGTAGAGCACTTTTATCCTGATAACCCAGCTAATCACTTATCAAAGAAAACAGATGGGATTAACTATTCACTTCATTGGGAAAATCTATTTGGCTGTTGTCATGGTGGAGATGTAAATTTTATTGTTGAAAAAGGGACTAGATATACAAAACCAGATGTTCATTGTGATATTAATAAAAAAAACCATGACTGGACTGACAAGCTACTAAACCCACTAACAGATATTCCAAAGTCACCAGCCTTATTTTATTTTGATGAAAACGGGAGCATTTCGGCAAAGGAACATAAAGATATAGGTCCGTTAGCACTAAAAGCAAAAGATACAATAACTTTATTAAGTTTAGATTCAAAATCTCTAAATAGTTTTAGAAGTGCTGTAATAGAAAAATTAAATCATCAGCTAAATTTGTATGACGAAAAAATCCCCATAGATGAAAGACTTTATGATCTAGCATGTACTTTCTTAAGTAAAAATGAAATGGGCAATTATAACGCCCCTTTCTTTTCCATTATCAGATGGTATCTCGCTGATGGTGCAGAGAGGTTCTTAAATGAATCTGGTTATTAATATTAATTATTTCAATAAATATTGGGTTAGAGGTTAATCGTTACCATGTTTGGAAATTTTTCGTATTCCACAACTGTGGTTGTACAGTTATTGACAGAACTCCAAGTTAGAGCGATTAAGCTCAATTTTACCATTAGCTTGTGAATAGCTTAACGTCCACTCATGTACCCTAGTGACGATTTCAAAGCCCAAAGCCACAATGCCTTTTAACTGCACGACAAACTCATCACCATAGCGATTAGATTTGTAATTACGAGCTTCTGCTTGATTGCGGGAATTCCCGAAAATTCCAGAATTAGAATCTCGGATTATTTCAGGATTTCCTGAAATTGATTGAGTACTGATTCCCGCTGCATTCGTAGCATCCCCCGCATTTTTTCCTGCTGCGCTAAAACTACAAAATGTAGGCTGATGCCCTACACCCTTAGTATCGACATAGGGATTGCCGAAATTTTGGTTGTCGAATCTGATATTGCTTTGCTTTTTATATTGGTATAGCAATCTAATTAGCTGATCATCACGCTTACAAAAAACGCCACCCATGAGTTCAGTGTAACGCCCCCAATCGGAGTCATCAGCGGCTTGTCTAATTTCTTCCACCCACTCTAGGCTTTCATCAGTTATTTTACTTAACCGTCTTAATTCGCGCCAAGGTGTTACCCCTACCCCTCCAATTTGCTGAAATTGACGAATACCCCAACATGAAGCCCAAACACGAATACGTGTTGCCGCGGTAACAGATTCCGTTCCGTAAAGGTCATGATCAATCCCTTCACCATCAATTCCTTTGGCTACATACTTGGCAATATATCCCGTTGCAGAACCTTTATTAGGATCGATGTATTCAACCTTAAAACGGCGTTCTTTTGCACCTTGTTCGTCACCATCTTCTTGTAGGCAATATTCTTGAAAGGTTTCGACTAATTGTTGTTGCTGCTCATTTTCAACAAATAACAATAAATGCCAATGGGGTGTGCCGTCATGGTGAGGCTCTGCTACCCTAAAACCAAATGGGGTAATTTTGTCACGATTAAGTGATGCTCTAATACGCTGAAATGTACGATTTAAATAGTCTTGAGCATCTAGTGGTGTGGCGCCTTGCCATTTAGGGTTTTCGGCACCCGATTTGGCAAAGCAACGATGATATTTAGACGGTGTTGTCATTGTTAGAAATACAGCTGAATAGCCATGCTTTGTGGCGTAATCTTCAAAGCCACGAATGCGAACCATCAGTTCAGCTTTACGGATTTTAGGATTAGACACATTAAGATCTGATAATTCAGCAAGGCTAACACTGTAATCAAGCTCATTGGTGGCTAAGGTATTCTCCAGTAATTCACGACTACTTTTCCATTGCGACATAAAATTCTCAACGGTAATGTTACTGGCATAAATACCACGATGTTTATTCACTTGATTTAATAAACGTGAAATAGTTTCGATTTGCCGATTGTGAAGCCTTCTTAGTTTTGGCTTCCACCATGACTCATCACAAGCACGACGAATCACTCCCATGACTTTTGAATACTCTTCATCGGTCAAGCAATCATGCTCAAGATTATTTAATACGGTATCCGTTAACGGGTGCGGCTGTATTTGGTAGCAAATAACATAACGCAATATTGCAGAGTAAGTTTTGAACAAACTTTGTGAGTTAATCCGTGATGCAATTTTTACACATTGTCGAGCATGGTGATTAGACATTGCCTTAAAATCACGGTCATCAACACTAACACAACTCATTCGGCTACTGCTGTGACCTAATACTTTGCTGATTGCTGTAGTTGTCCGCAACAGGTACAGATTTGCTTCTTTGTGATTAGAGAAACGTTTGTAACGATGCATAAGCGAATTTTTGTGAATTTGTGGTAAGCCATATAACCGCTTAACTATGAAGTTAGCATTATCAAGTTCTACTCTAGTCATGAGATTGCACTCCATGCTGCTTTAGCCACTCAAACCCACGTTGATTTAACGAGCAACGTTGCCATCTTAAGCCTGCTATATAACAGGTACTTTCGCTTAAAAAGCCATTAGCCTTTAACTTAAGTAATGTTCGTTTTTGAAAATGACCTGTATATGAGTCATAACCGATCATCTTGCCTAGGTCGGGACATATCTCAATACAGACCTCGATGTGGTTATCTTGCGATAACCACTCAATGAATGTGACTTGTTCATTAGTAAAGGCGGCCATTACTTGCCTCCTTCACTATCTGAAGCCGTTACGTTATGTAACGGGTTCACTTCTATACTGTCAGAATTGTCATCAATGGACTCGTTAACGGGTACATGTTCCGTTAACGGGTACAGGCTCGATTCACAGGCTTCATGTTGCCATAACAGAATAATGTGCTTGTTAGGTTCACGAGGTGATTCAGCAGTACTTTTAAGATTGCTACTTATATTTAATAACAAGCAAACAAAGATTCCCGCTAAAAAGCTATACAGTGTGCTCATATACCCTCCCGTTAACGAAGTTTTCAACATCGCTTTGGCGGTACATCACACGACGACCAACTTTGATAAAACAGAGAGGATAACGGCCAGTACAACGCCACACAGAAAGAGTGCCTATTGTCACGCCTAAGTATCTCGCCACTTCCGCAGGGGTGAGTAGTATATTCATATTAACTCCGATTAGATTGTGTATGTCGAAGTGGATAATATGATTGGAAGCTTTTGAAGTATGCGCTTGTGAGGGTCAAAAAGGTGTTTCTCAGGGTGAGAAACACCTTTTATATTTAGACTAGTTTTTGAATTTTTTTACTGAGTTCAAGCATTTTTTGGGTTCTGGCTTCGACTTGAGCCTCATATTCTGGAGGTAGTCTAGGTAGATGAACTCCACTATAACCACCAACACCGATGGGCCCATAATCTTCTTCCCAACGTTCACCTGTATCCATATTGATCGCATAGTGATCATCTTCTGTAACATCAATTTCATTTGCTTTCGCAAACCTAGCCCAAGAATGTTGATCTATGAAGTTTTCGTTTCTTTCAATAAATTCAGCGATTAAATCTCTTTGAGGGCGTTGCAATGCAGATAAATTTAACCATTGATTGAAGGGTTCTAGATTAAAATCATCATCGTAGTCCTCGCCCCAATAATTGCTTATTAAATGCAACATTTCATCAGCGTCAAAGTTATAACAGATTGAGTCTCGAATAAGCTCACAATCACCAGACTCAATACAGTGATCTATATTTGGAAAAGCTAAATCAGAAATATCAGTCTTATCCATAAATAATTTAAATGCTTGAGCTGGCTCTATTTGTTTTGCATAGTTATCAGCCCATTCCTTTTGAATACCAGCTAATTTTTGGCCTTTTAAGCTTTGCTCATACCAATGTTGACTACCCTCACGACTAGACACAGCAGATAAATCATCTAACAACCAAATAAATAGCAATAACGTAGATTCTTTATCGCCATCATTTGAGGCTTGCTGGAGCTGGTTATAAAGATTTTTTATATCAACTTCAAATCCCTTAAAAAGAAATGCTTCAGTGGTATCAGAAGTAACTTCCTCTAACTCGTCATCGTCTAAGTAATCCATAGACCAATCACTTTCATAAACAGTCAAATAATGAAGAGCCTGCTGGTTAATTAATACCGAAGATTTTTCTAACAAAGGGACTAGTTGATCACTTATCAATTTGCTTAGTTGTTGAGCAACCTTTGTCGTCTGATTAAAAGAGATAGCTCTTTCTTGGCATCTAATAAATGCCGCTTGCAGGTCATTTCTTGCTAGCTCTATCGATTTATTTAGTGAGGTTTTCTTCAATGCAGCATGAGATTTTTCACCAAGAAAAGCAGCTGTTAACTCGAATATCTGAGCTCTTGATACAGTGCAGTTAGGTATATTTTTTATTTGTGAAGATACGTTGAAAACGTAAGATGAAAGCATGTTCATAAATTAACTCCGCGGTTGAGTGCGAGTTGCATTTAAGCATTACCACATGCGATTAAGGCGAGGCTTCTCAACCAAGTCAATTTAAGTATAAAGATGTAAACAGATTGTATTTAAACTTTCGTTTTTAGTGCCTTTTTTCACTCGCATGTAAGTGAGGCGGGCGCCTAAAAAGAAATTACAATAAAGTTCGAATAGAAGCAAGAACAAACGCACCTGAACAGATTTAAAACTAGATAGATTGTTTTTTATTCTCATCTAGATACCATCGATGAATAGTTTGTACACCTTGATATTCGCTTGTGAATTGATGTTCAATTTCTTTTGCATATTCATTAACTTGTGGAAAATATCTTTCAGCTGATTGCTTTGCATTTTTGAATGGCTTTATTCGGTATAAATTCAAAGCAAACTCACGCCTAAGATTGTTTTTGGCATGACGAGTAAGTTGTCCTCTCTTTGAATGTTGGCTAGCAGCTTCAATCGCCCCTTTATGTTTTGTTACCTCCGTTTGAAGCGATTGATACCCTTCATTAGCATCAACAAATTGACGTTTAGCAAATATTTGAAACAACAAATTGGCTTGCTTGGGCATACCAGCCATCTGACAAGCTATGGCACCATGAATAAGCTCTGCACTGTCTTGTGGGATCGCATTTAGGAATGTGAGAGCTTCACTACCTTTTTCTTCACCAAACGCTTCATGTAAGTTGGCAGCATTGGCAAATCGTCTGATCTCATTAATATCATCACATGGCTCTGCAGCTATTGACTCAAATAATGATGTAAATATCTCTGCACCTTCAAGCTGCTCAGTCTCAAGTATTGACTGACTATCATCAACTTTCGAAAGTGCTTTGGCTAAAGACTCTTCATCAGTGCCTTCAGGAAGCAAAGGTCTAACGGTTGAATCTTTTTGAGTGAGCATGTCGAATGACTGCAAGCTGGCTAAAAAATCGGCTTTCAGATTTTGATTAGCATGTTCTGACGAATTTAAAATATTAACCATTTGCAACTTCAGCGCTTCAGGCATTTCGGTTAGAAGTTCTTCTAACTGATTATCGACTTCAGACTTTTGAGGTTTAGTTTGTAGGTTAGTATCTTTCTTGAGATTCATTACACAATACTTCCATGTTTTAGCTTTAATAGAAAACTATTGGAAATACGCTTAAATGTCCATGATCGGGTTCAAACTATCGAAAAGCGGAGTTTTGAAGAATGCTCGAAAAAAAATCCCAAAAAAGTGGTTTCCAGAGGCGGCACATAGGCGGCACAACTTTTGACGATTTTATTAAGTGTTTGATTTTTATGGTTAAAATAGGTGTTATGGTCTCCCCACAGGGGATAAGCCTAACTAATAGACCTATCTTAACAAACCTTACTAAATCTATATACAGCAAGACTTTAAGCCGTTTCAGGTGCTATGATAACCTTAATGAATATCTACCAAAATGACCCTTTATTTATCTCTCGGGTGGTCTATAGGTGGTTTATGGGGTGGTTAAATGGAACGAGTAAAATTTACTAAGAAAAGCATTGAAGCCCTTATAAACAAAGGTGTTGCGGTATGGTGCAGTGATTCCGAAATAAAAGAATTATGCTTTCAAACCACTTCAAAAGGTGGTCAATTTTTTAAGCTGATTAAAAAGTTTGAAGGTAAGAAGGTCACGGTAAGCCTTGGTAGCTTCGAATCAATGACCGTTGAAAAGGCGCGCACTGCCGCTTTAGATAACCTCGAGCTAATGCGAAAAGGCGTAAACCCTAATACCCAAAAGGCTGCAAAGAAAGCCCGTAGGCTAAGCAGTTTCACCTTTGCTGATCTATTCATGGTCTATAAAGCTGATTTTAATGTCAGAATTAAAGCTGGCGAACGTAGACCAAAATCATTAGAAGATGCTGAGTCAATCTTTAAGCTTCACACTAACCCGCTATTCAAAAAGAAAGATGTTCGAGAGCTAACCAACGATGAAGCGCGAAAAATCATTGCTGACCTTAAAACAGCAAAGACCCCTGCCGTCAGTAATAAATGCTTAACTCAAATCAAATCTATTTTTAACTTCGCAAAAAAAGAAGGTCTTATATCTGATAATCACTTTGCTGTTGCCAAAAAATTTGCAGAACAACCAAGAGAGCGAGTCCTAACAGCAGATGAAGAAACTAGATTGCTGGTGGCACTTGATGATGAACCAGAGATATACAAAGACATTGTGTTAATCGCTTTGATGACTGGTCAGCGAAAGAATTGTGTTCTATCTATGCAGTGGGACGAAGTTGACCCACAGCAACGTATATGGGCAATACCTGCAAGCAAAGCTAAATCAAAAAAAGGCTTAGTCGTCCCGTTAATTCCAGAGGCTATGCAAATACTACAAAGAAGAAGCAGCCAAGCGGAACAAGGCGAGAAGTTTGTTTTTCCAAACAAGCGTAGCAAATTAGGTTATGTGACAGAGAAAACGGGGCAAGGTTCGTTTTGGAGGCGCGTAACAAAGCGTGCAGGGCTATATTCCGACAACAAAGCACAACGCCTCACCTTTCATGATTTAAGGCGTTCTACCGCCACCAGAATGGCGAGATCAGGCATTGAGTTAGCAATCATTCAAAAGGCACTTGGTCATAGCTCAATAGCGATTACACAGCGCACTTATGCTCATCATGATTTAAGTCAGGTTCGTGCTGGTCTTGAACATATCAGAAATGAGCCACCAGCAACGATAGACACCTTAAAAGAACAGTTAAAGGCACTTACACCAGAACAACGAAAAGAACTGCTAGGAGGCTTTTAGAATGGATGAAGAAAAATGTAGATTGTTAGCTGATTTCATCATAAGTAGGGGATCAAAAAATGAACCCGCATCAAGTGATGAAATGAAACTTGCATTGAACCTGCATTCACTTCTTATGAAGTGGTCAGATGAAAAGAGCTCAACATGTGAGGAGGTTATAGCAAAGCTGTTTGTTCGATCAATGATGCATAGTGAATGTAACCCTATAACGAAAGCTTTTAAAAGCTGCAAACCTGAAAAAAAACCAAATAAAAGACCATCAGTCAGCCTTCACGAGTCTGTGTCAATTCTACTATTTGCAAGAGCTAATGGAATCAAGGCTGCGGGGAGAGAATTTGGCTTAACGCCCAGTACTATTAGGTACCGAGTTAAAAAGGTAGCATCAGCGCTTAGATTAACTAAAGAAGATCTGTTAAATACGGACAGTAAAATATATGACTCTCCCGAATTGGATGAAATGCTGCAAAGTATGAGAAAACATTGGATTGAGACAAATCAACAAGGGGGGGAATAAGTATGCGGAGATATTTACTTTTTCACCACTTATTCGACATAAACTAAAGTGTAATACTTACCAGAATAAATCAAACTTAACTGGTGAATATCATGCAAAATCAAAATCTACTAAACAATTCCGAAGCAGCAGCTTATTTGGGCGTTACAGAGGGCACCATGATGGTATGGCGCTCTACTGGGCGCTATCAAATCCCTTTCATAAAAGTTGGTCGTTTAGTGCGTTACAGACTGAATGACTTAAACAACTTCTTAGATAGCAGAACCCAAACCAAAACCGCTTAGTTTTATCTCTTATAGGGATAACACATGGCATCAAACTGCCTGAATAAATTGCTATTAATTTTATCAGGTTAAATCTAGCCACCTATCAACCACTTTAACGAGTGAAACAAACGACATATTAAAGTCAATCAACAATCGAGGTTACATCATGAGCAATAGAAAATACGGCACATCAATGGTACTAAAACGCTTACTTAATGGTGAGCGATTAACGGCAGAACAAATCAGTTTTTTTAGCTTTGGGGAGCAGCAAAGTAGAGTTATGGACGAATTAAGAAAGTCCTATATCCCTTGGGAATGCGACCAATCAGCTAATGATACGACTTGGTTTATTCCAAAAATCGAAATAGACCGTTATTACCATTGCAGGGATGAACAAATAGCGGCTGAAAAGTCATATTTTTACGCTAAGAAAACGGTAAGACTTGACCGAGAACTAAAGAAAGCTATCAAGTGGCGCGGTCTTAACTGGCTTATTAATCGAATAAATGAACAAGCGGCAAATGATGACAACTTTGAAAAGCAAAAAGGCTCTGAGGAGTAAGCTCAAAGCCTTTACATAAAACTATGGATAGCGGTACAAGTTTGGCGACTAAGCCACTATCCATTTCTTAAGAGTATCTCTTATATGAAAGAAAGTAAAAAAGAAAAAGGCTCATGGCTACCAGAATCAATAGAGCAAGCAGTAATTCAAAACGGACTTGAAATGAATCATGTGTGGCTTGTCAGCACAGCAATTTCCTACTTTAAAGCGAAAAGGGACTTTCACGCTTCCAATGCTTACCTTGCTAAGAAAATGGGGAAAGGTGTTCGACAAATACAGCGATATATAAAAGAACTTGAGTGTTCAGGGTGGCTTTATGTGAACAAGTCAAAATCAACTAATGGGACAAGCAGAAAGCTATTACCGACCACAAACACATTAGCAATTTTGAGGGGTGACATAGATGTCATGCCTAGGAGTGACATAGATGTCATGGCAGGTATGACACCAGAGTCACCCAATAATGAAGTGGATAGCAAAGCTATTAATAATAAAGTTTTAACTACAACATCATTTGAAAATGATGCCGAAGTTTTCTATAAGAATCACTTAAAAGAATTGATAGCTAAAGACCTAGATATTGAACCTGATGATATGGTTTTTAATTTTTATGACATAGCAAGTCAATGGGCAAAGTGTGTCAGCAATGTAACCATACCTGAGAAGCCTAACACTTCAATTATTCAACTGCTGTTATGCAATGATACTTTAGCAGGCTTTACCAATAGAAATCAGGTTGTAGAGTTTCTTGATGGACGCTACCAAGAACGAAAGGTATTTAAAAGAGATAAGCCCGTTAATCTTAGTTGGCTGATGTGCTCAGAGATGGACGACTTAGAAAGAAATGGAATTCTTAGTTCAGAAGGTTATGCCGAACGCTGGACTAATGAAAAAGTAAAATTGTTAGCTGAAAAATGAAGTAATAATCCCCTACCAAATCAAACAAATCTTAGGGCGTTATTAGGTAGGTTATGGTGAGGTTATTTAACTAAAAACTGACAAAACTAGACATTCAAACTCAAATTCCAATCTTTAGGGGCTGTAAAAACCATTTAAACACTAAGAACTCACTATGAAATACACACAAATAACGTAAAGCAAGCAGTTCACGACGATAGCTAATTTTATGATAAGTCTATGCTAGGTCGAGTCAAGGTTGGGGCAAGGTTTAAGCACCATTAGAAATATCAAAATAAATCACCAAATTTATTCTAATGACTCTCAAGGTGGTTTATAGGTGGTTGAATTACCAAGTATGAACATAAGGCGCTGATTTAAAACAACTTACTCTAAATATGGTCTCCCCACAGGGACTCGAACCCCGATCGGCCGCTTAGGAGGCGGCTGCTCTATCCTGTTGAGCTATAGAGAGACCCTATGATTATACTGAGTTTATAATTGAATTAAACCTTTTAAATTTAATTGCTTGATTAATAACCAACTAATGCTTAATTGTTAACTTAATCACCAATACAACAGCTAACGTACATAGCTAAATAAACAATTGATCCTTAAAAACCAATCACTCAGGCTTGATCTCCAAGCGCTTATTCATCTACCGGTTAACCAACATGTGCTTTAACGATATTTTTTGCCGATTGTTTAAGAATCCAGTTTTTAGCCACCAAGCCATTACCCTACTTTTAATCACCTACTTCTAATCAACTAATTTTTTATCGCAATGTCGTTCACTTGAATATTGTCAGCACTGTCGATGCCGTCAAATATTGCCGTTGAGCTGTCTTCTGTCACTTGTTCTATCACAACATTGGCGCGGCTTTTTGTGGCAATGGCACGCATAGCATTAAATCTGTCTGGGATATTTTTTTGTAATACAATTTGGAATTTATCGCCCATTTTAACGCCATTTTTACGGCCCAAATTGATGATAATACGGTCGCCTTGCCTTGCCACAATTTGGCCCAATAATGGACGACAATTTAGCTGCTGATCCAGTGACATAACGCTTTGTTGTAAAATATCACTGATGGCTTGCCCATAAGACGATCGCCAAAAGCGTTGATTAGCAGGTGATACCACTTCTTGCCTTTCAAATTCCCAAGGTGCTGAAGTGGCAAATGATTCAGACCAAACAACCTCGCCGCTAATGCCATGGTAAAGAGTTAATTTAACAATAAACTGCCTGATAGGGTCATCATCGACCAAACCTAAGTAGCTGCTTTGTGGAGGTTCTGTTGAAATATCAATAATTTCAGGTTGCAGTAAATATTGGCTGTCAGTGATTTCGCCTAGCCAACTGGGGATACGATAGCCTTTAAAATTGACTAATTGATTGGTGTTATCAATTTTTTCATCTGCGTGTAATCGTGCAAAACTGTATCGCGACTGCGCGTTGATTATTTTGCCTAAATGTTCGGTGATCCGTTGTTCAAAGTTTGCCAGTTGCCCATAACGCAGTTGAGCACGTTCTTGTAAATAGGCTTGTGGCAACATAATGGCGGCTTTAAGTGACTGGCTTTTACATTGCGCATTTGGCGCTTGTTCACTGAGTTCAAGTTGTAATACCACTGTAATGGTATGTTGACTGATCATCTCACTCATTAGTTCAACGTTACTAGCCGATCCCATTCGCTGAATTTGAAAGGTGTCTTGTGTCAGCCGGCCTTGATTAACTTGTTGCTCACTGGAAAAATTAACTCCCGCTTTTAAGCTGGCATAATTTAATGCTTGGCTTATGGCATCCTCTCGGGCTTTATCGATATCGCCATTAACAATTTTGGCCTTACCGGTGACTTCAATTTGTTCAGCAGATACCGCCATTGTCATCAACAAGCCACTCAAACATAGCATGGCTAATGCAGCAAGATTATGGCAAGGATTAGATCGGTTAGTAAGGCTATGTCGGATCCACATACGATGTCCTAATGTCAAAAAAACGTCAATTTGGCTTAATTAGCTAAATTAAGCTTACTCTGTTTTTATATTAAGCAAAAATTGTGCCTATAAAAATTTTCACATTAATTTCTTAAATGAGGCTCTATTATAGTAAAGCTTCTCATGTATTTGCCGATATAAAGGAACGAAAGAATAAAGCGTAAGATGTTGGCCTTAGTGATTGAACTGTTATCAAGCTTAGTTATTGATACATAAGGTGGCTAAATAACTCATTTATACCAAGACTTGCCGCATTACTTGTTAGAGGAATTATTATGATTAACAGGCTTTTTATCCCCACGGTCATGCTTATGTCGTTATCGTTAACGGCTTGCACCCAAACGCCTAATGCAGCCAGTAATCTCGCTTTTACTAACAACGGTAAATTGGTCAAAATTGCCGATGAAAACGAGGTTTATCACAATAAGCTAATGTATGATATTCAATCAGCTGGTTTATCACCAAAAGGCCAAGTGAATGTTTGGGCAGAAAAACTTGTTAATGAATTAGTGTTACAAAATGATGCCTTACGCCCAGACCAACCGTTACTGATAGCTACGCCAGTAATGGCCAGTAATTTGAATACTACAAACGAGTTAGCTTTACAGCTACAACAAGGATTACTGGCAGCGTTTCACGCCCATGAATTTAATTTAGTTGATTTAAATGTGGCGACGAGTCTACGCGCAACAGAGCAAGGCGAGTTTATGTTGAGCCGCAACTGGGAGTTATTGCCGTCTGACTTGCCTGTGTCACATGTATTGGTGTCAACGATGACCCTAACACCTGAAGGGATTGTGTTTAATGGCCGAGTGGTTAATGTGACCAATAATCGAGTTCTTTCTGCGGTGCAATCATTTGTTACGGCATCAAGCTTGTCGGGTTATTTACGCCCTTCTGAAATAATTGAGTCGCGTGATGGCTTACTGTTTCGCCACGAAAAACCAGGCGACAGCCGTTACACCGTATTAGGAGATAAGCTATGAAACCATTGATATTAATTATGTTGTTGGTGCTAAGCGGATGTGTAAGCAAAGACAAGTATGTTCAGTGGGAAACCGAAGCTCCGGCCTCGTTCCCGACAATTACTGCAATTGGTTATGCGCCTTTAGCAACCCAGCCCAGTAAAGAACCATCACATCGCATTTTAATGGCGATGCAAGCGTCAAAAATTGCCGCTTATCGTGAATTAGCTGAACAAGTTTACGGCCAAAAGATTTCAGCAAATAGCGACGTTAACGAGTGGTTATTAACTGACGACAAGGTGAAATCAAGTGTGAGTGGCATTATTCGCGGCGCTAAAGTGGTTAAAACTTACCCTGCTGGCGAGTTTTATGTAACTGAACTTGCGCTTGATTTTAAACAAGTTTGGCAATTGTACGAACAACAAAATCGCCCCAAACGCGTTAAAGATGTCACTTATTTTTAAGGTGGTTGGACACACAAAAAAATGCCGCTGATATCAGCGGCATTTTTTGTGGGCTATCGCATTCATGTTTACAACAGAATGTGTAATACCAATCCTATTAAATATGTGATCTTTCAGCGGGAGCTCAAAGTGCTGTAGGCAAGGCAGATGATTGAAGCGAATAGTGATCCTCGGTAACAAGCTCCTGCGTTACTCTACCTCCAGTATCT
>NZ_JBSQBN010000251.1:0-1185 GCF_053850585.1 Shewanella sp. A22 | reverse complement strand
AAACGATGATTTGACAGCTAAATGACAGACGAAGTAGATGAATTTGTTGGTTGATTTTTATTTGACTGCAAAAGCAGTCAAATTAGTTAGGTTCGCCTATTGACTGGCGGAAGGCTCATATGTGTTATGTTTAAATAGCTGACAATGGCTTAATTGAGTTTTCAGTTACATTAATATTAACCTCTATAATATCACCTTGAGATGTAATCCTTAGAGGGTTATTAGGTGTAATAGTAACCCTAATTATACTTCCTGAATTCGTTTTTAACTCTGCTTCAACAGGTGCATTTACCTGAATGATTCTTTCTTCACCTACTTCTAATTTTATGGATTCGATATTATTAGAGTTATTCATAGTACCTCTGATTGACTTTAAACATAACGCTTTGCTAAGCGGCAATAAAATAGTTGGCTAAAATTAGCGAGGAACGAGCAAAAGCCAACTGTTTTTTGTCCGTTTAAGCAACTTGTTATACGCTATATACTCAATACTACAACTTCTACTTTACCATGTTTATCATAAGGTTGAATTTGCATTTTAATTTGGGAGTCATTTGTTAGCTCTAACGAACTCTCCGAAGCTTTATATTTACTATAAATCACATTAACAGCATTAATTCCTAAAGCGATTTCCTTTTCCATGCGAAGAACCAAACCAAACGAAGTTGTAGCACCACCATTTGTTCTATAAAGAACATAGTTTTTATTACCAACCTCTAATCTGTTTATTTCCTCGAAAGAGTAATCCACACCATTAGTTTTTATGTCCCTGTAATCTAGCTTTGCAAAAGTAAATGTTAAATAAGAAGGAATAGCTAAACAAACAGAAATAATAACACCTATAGTTTTAGCCGATTTAGAGTCCCTCAAAGTAGACCAAAATAAAGCAGAAATAGGCAAACTAACGGCTAACACCATAACAAAAAGGTAATTATATTTAGCATTAACAAATCTAAGCTCCCACGGAAAGTCGATCATATTAAGACAAGTAATCAAAGAAATAACAATTAGAATTATATTTGAGGCTTGTTTCATGTGACGAAAACCTGAATAGCGTATAACAGCGTATTAGCGAGAATTCCGATAAACATCCTGAGAAGCTCACCAAACCCAACATTAATACCACCTTAATTATTAATAATTTTAGTAACTTATCAGTTTACCCTTCATGAATCAATCACCCTT
>NZ_JBSQBN010000250.1:0-1221 GCF_053850585.1 Shewanella sp. A22 | reverse complement strand
ACAGGGCAAGAGCATGAAAATTCACTTGCCAAATATGACCGTTTCAAGGTAGTCGGGATTACGATTGGCCTTCATTTGTTTTGCTCTTACTCCTTTCTTAAAGGTAATTTCTGATTGAAGTCGATTCATCGCAATATGCCTAACACCAGCCATGATTTCCGGTGCTCCATTACGACGGATACGACAATCATCCTCCTTCATTCCTACATCAAGCTTCCAGTGTAATCCATTTTCGATACCCCAGTGTTCTCGCGCACTGCCAGCCAACGCTTCAGCCGTTAACGCTGCTGAGCTTATGTAATACCTAAAGTTTAACTCTTTGGATACTTTGCCTTTTTCTTTTCTATAAGAAACGATTACCCCGACCGTAGTTAACATTGGCCAATCTGCCGATGCGGGTATCTGACTCATGTCATTGGCAACAATACAGCACCTGTACTCTTCTCTATTTCGTTGGTAATCTGCTTCCTGAAACAGCGTTCCTTGCTGACACTGGCGGCTTATTTCTGGCCCTAATAATCTCTCAACTTGGGCAAATAACTTAGGCTGATTGCCTTTAAGCGCCAGCAGATAATTGGCATCTTTATCCAAAATTTTCTGGGCAATGGCTTTCTGACATCCCATGGCATCGATGGTGACTAGACAACCTTTTATTTCTAACAGGTCAAGCAGGACTGGGATGGCCGTTATCTCATTCGATTTACAGTCGGTTTTCTGTTGTCCAAGCACCACGCCATTTTCGCAAGCAAACGCGCTCACCATATGAATGGCATCCTTCCTATCAGCCTGATTAAATGAACCTTTTACTCTTTTCCCATCAATAGCAATCACTTGCCCATCGGTCACCTGGTGGCAGTCTTGCATCCATTTCGAAAAACAGGATTGAAACGTGCTCATATCGATAGTGCTGATAACCCTCGCTATCGTGTCATGTTTAGGTATACCATTTTCAAAAGAGACAAACTTGCGTAACCAATCGAGACGGTCGTGTCCAAAATCCTCAATCTCCTCCCACCCTTGGCACCCAGCGATCACAGCGCTGATTGTAAGGAATAGAATATCAAAGAGTTTATGGACAACTTTACCTTGTTGACGGGGGTCATCAATGTTTGAAAAGTACTTGAATAGCTGCAGTTGCGACATGGGTTAACTCACTTCTTACTAAAAAGAAGTATAAGATCACAAACTTAAGTCAAGGTAAAGCTTCGTGATCTTGCCCTG
>NZ_JBSQBN010000249.1:0-1254 GCF_053850585.1 Shewanella sp. A22 | reverse complement strand
TATTGTGGCTTAATGAAACTGTACACCGATATGAGGTAAACTTGCCTTAAGATAAAACGGTGTAAAAAGTAATGAAGACTCAACCAACTTACTCAACAGAATTTAAAATAGATACTGCTAACCTTGTGATTAAACAAGGCTACACAATCCGAGAAGCTTGTGATGCAACCGGCGTAGGCCCGACAGCGATTAGACGTTGGGTAACCCAGCTAAGACAAGAATTTGAAGGTATTACTCCATCAGCTAATGCCATTACTCCCGAACAAAAACGAATTCAAGAGCTTGAAGCTCAAATTAAGAAAATTGAATGGGAGAAAGATATCTTAAAAAAGGCTACCGCTCTCTTAATGCAAGACAACATCAAACGATAGCATTAATTGAATCGTTATCGAGAGAGCAGAACATTGTCAAACAGCTTTGTCATTTGTTTGGAATACCGCGTAGTAGCTACCATTATCATCTCAAACATCGTGGACTAGTGAAGCCTGAACGTGAGAAATTGCGCCAGCAAGCAATTGCAATCCACCGTGATAGCCGAGGCTCAGCAGGCGCGAGAACGATAGCAGGCCAGCTCAATCAATTAGGTGAAAATGTTGGCCGTTATAAGGCTGCCAGTTTAATGAAAGATGCAGGACTTATCAGTAGCCAACCCAGAAAACATCGCTACAAGATAGCGAATGATGAGCCTACAATCGCGCCTAACTTGTTAAAGCGACAGTTTAACGTTGACGTCATAAACCAGGTTTGGTGTGGTGATGTGACGTATATTTGGTCTGGAACTAAATGGCTTTATTTAGCCGTAGTAATGGATTTGTATGCAAGAAAAGTGGTGGGTTGGGCTTGCTCTGACAGCCCAAATACTGATTTGACTTGTGCAGCATTAAGAATGGCATTTGAAAGTCGTGGACGGCCCAAAAACCTGATGTTTCATTCTGACCAAGGTTGCCATTACAGTAGTCTTCAATATCGACAAATGCTGTGGAAGTATCAAATAACGCAGAGTATGAGTCGACGAGGAAACTGCTGGGATAATGCGGTAATGGAACGTTTTTTTAGAAGTTTTAAAACAGAGTGGATGCCTAAGTATGGCTACAATAACTTTGATGAAGCGAAGCATGATGTGCTGAATTACATACTAAAGCACTACAATACAAAACGTGGTCATAGTTATAACAATTATATGACACCAACAGCTGCCGAAATGGCAGCATAAAAACGCCCCCTGTTTGTGTACAGTTTTACTTGACCACATCA